>CALABN010000185.1 GCA_937885735.1 uncultured Bacteroidota bacterium
GGTCGGCCATAAGTTGGCGCAACTCGTTCTCGTTGCTGGTGGTCTGTTTTTCCTGCTCGTCGCTCAAGTCGTCGTACATAGTCTTGAACACTTTGTACTGTTTCTTGTAGAACTGGGCAGAATCGCGGACAACAGCCTTATTGCTGGCCTCGGAAGCAAGTTTCTTGTTGAGTTCGTCCACTTCGGCCTCGAGTTCGGTAGTCTTGACGGTAAGGTCCTCGTTTATACTTTTTACAGAATCGCGCTCATTGCAAATGGCAACGTTCTTCTCCTTAAGTTCCTGAAATTGTTTTGACGGCACGCAACCTGCCAATCCAGCAAGCGCCACAATCATCATCATCTTGTTGATTTTCAACATATTTTTATTTTTGAGTTTTATGTTTCATTGTTAGCGAAATATGATTGTCCTCTTGTCGCGACGGCTCAAGGCGGGCACCATAATCCAACCATAAAAATACGTTGCTGAATATGTGGTTTTCAGCACAATCGGCACAACTTATCAACCGACTGCATTTGAAAAGTAGCACTACATATTTAGGATTTAGGATTTTCAATTAACAATTAATAATTAACAGTTAACAATTACTAGGACAA
Source organism: uncultured Bacteroidota bacterium (assembly GCA_937885735.1). Next base: position 595 of record CALABN010000185.1, read on the forward strand.
AGCACGTAGAACTTAAAACGTATAACATAAAACATAGAACGTAGGTCTTGCAACGAACCAATCGTAAGGTACAAGTGTGTTTTCTTCTTTATACATTCCAAATTCCGCATAGATATGGAAGATTTTCTTCTTTTTCTGTGCAGAGATTGATAGTTTTTTACAAATCACAGAAGCCACAGATAATGACTAAATAACCAAACAGTCGCAATTGGAACAGGAAACAAGTTTTTTGTTGTTTTCCTGCTCGAATTACGACTGTTTATGAGAAAAGGAAACGCCACATGAAATGGCGCTCCTTTCAGACGATATACTTGTTACTTCAACTTGGCTTTATAGAGCACAAGGTCTTGATTTTCATCATAATATTCCAAATAGAGCGTATTTGTTGATTCGGAATATGATGACAAACCAAATAGATTATTGGCTTCATAGCGAGCCTGCAGATTGCCATCCCAATCGAACTTGAAAATCTCTGTCATTCTGTTATTTGATATTTCTTGCATATTTTCTCTTGGCACGTTGCAAATACGGTCGTTTGGAACAATAATATAGTTCTCCGTACTTAGAGGGTTCCACGAAAAACGATTGTACCTTACAAGTCTGATTTGATTATCAAACTCCAATCTTTCATACTCGTTTTCTATAAGTGGGTCGGGGCCATAGACAATCTTGAGAGTATCCAAATTGGAATTGAGAAGCGTGAACTGAGGAGTGTTGTTATAAGGTATGAACACCTTACCACGATTTAAGTCGGACACAATGTGGGCAGTAGGATTTCCAGAAATGCGCGAAAATCCTTCAGGCATTTGGTAATCGATATGGCCATCGAGTCCGCAAGTAAACAACTCGGGCATTGACTCGTTAGCCTTGTTACCACAATTTTCCATATAATGATGATTATAAAACAAGAACGAGGTATCTGTCAACGCATCAAAAGACCAAAATTCAGCACCGCTGAAAGTGTATTTACGCGGATTGTACGACTGCCCCATCATAACTAAAGAATCGAGATTGAAGCAGAAAACTTCTCGAGGTGGATTTCCGAAAGACATTCGTGGCGTCAGTTCCACATAATATCTATTGTCTCTTTGATTCAAATAACTATTCATTTCTTCCGTACTTTCGAGGAATTCTCCCATCAACTTCATTGTGTTCAAATTATACACAGAAACCACATACGGTTTTGGTTGCGTATGCTGAACAAGCAAAATTGAATCGTGATAAATATCAAGGCCAGAATACTCGCCCAAACCTTTAGGCAAGTCAACCCTCTCCAGTTCAAGTTCCTGCAACACGGGAATACTGTCTTCGGTCAGATAGACATAATTGTCGAATTGTGCCTTCGACTGCTGATTGCACGACATCAGGAAGAATGGCAATGCAAATAACAAATATTTGATTTTCATAACATTAGATTTATATGATTAACAATTGGAACGTTGCTCACATTTTTTGCAATGTCGCGTACCTACGGCACGCCTTTCATTGGCATAATTTATATTCTACCAATTTTTTACCCCTAACGGGGCAATCTTATTTGGATTGTTCTCTTGAAACAAAAACGGCAAAGGCCTTTTAAAAGGAAACGCCACTATGGAATGGCGCTCCTTTGCGACTAAATTTATAATGATTAGGACTTTAACGCATACCGTTTTTATTGGTGAATCCACGATAAACGTGGCCTGTCTCGAACAAGCGGTGGAAACGGCCTGTCTTGACCGAATTGTCGGCAATGGCAAGAATGTCGTCAACAGGCAAGATTCCGTAATAGATGAACGCCATTACGCATCCATCTTCGGTTGAATGCTGTTTAAGATAATCCTTCATTGCATTTACATTGCCTCTTGCCATCTGGTAAGATTGCAGAGCGTCGCCATAGGCCTTGTAATAGCCCGACTGGCCATAGAGCAAAAATCTGCCGTCCATAATGGTCAACGTGCCAATCTCGCCAGGAACGAGCATAATTGGTACAACGGCGTTGCAGATGCTACCATCGTCGAAAATGGCCTGATAGATAGCCAGGCGAGGCTCCTTGTAGCCATACTTGACGTTGAAACGGTCGTTTACGGCATCAACCCTGCGCATTGTTTCCTCCTTGCTGAACGTTTCATCGTAAATATGAATCAGGTAGCCGACATCGCGAATGCCAGGCGTCACAATTCCCTTTATGAGAATGCTGTCAGGGCTCATCACCGTAGGAAGTTCGGCATCAGACAACGACTTTATATTTTCCTGAATGCTATAATATTGATAGCCCATTCCAATCATATTGTTAGTGAACAATTTGACAAAACGTCCAGTCTTAATGGCAGGGTCCATCATCTCAAGTATTTTATCAGAAGTCAAATATTGGCTGTAGATAAATGCCATAATGGTGCCTTCCTCCGACGAGTGCTCCTTGAAATAGTCGAGCACCTTCTGCTGACGTTCATCAGCAGGATACGAACTGATATTTTCAACAAAGTCGTTGGCATCGGCAAATTGCTGATAGAAATCGGAACCCGAAAGGTCAAACATTCCGTTCATCACCTTCAGTTTAGCCTTCTCGCCAGGTACAAGAAGCACAGGGACTGTGGCACTGCAAATGGTTCCATCGTCGAAAATGGCTTGAAAGACAGCCTTGCGAGGCTCATCATAATTTGAAGTGAAACTGAACTTGTAGTCAGTCACCTCAACGCGCTTTGTTTCAACTTCCCTTTGGAAATCGGCATCGTATATGTGAACCAGATAAGCGACATCGCGGATTCCAGGCGATGCAAATCCGTCAAGAGTGAAGTTATCCGTGGCTTTGGCACAGCCCGACATAGTCATCGACAAGCCAAACACTATGGCACACGATGCAAATACATTGTTAATGTTTCTTATTGTTTTCATTTTCAATAATTTATATAATTAATGGTGTTTATTTGCTATTTTATGGCATTTGCATTGTCATTCGCTTCAGACTCCTGCAAAAAGCCCTTGCTCAAATAGCCACCTTCAAACAATGCCTTGAACTTGCCTTTCTTGACATATTTGCTCGCCATTAACTCAATAGTATTGGCAGGAAGATAACCATTGGCAATGAAGGCCATAACCGCGCCGTCTGAAGATGCATTTTTCACAAAATAGGCGGTCAGCAGTTCAGTAGCATCCTTCTTGCCAGCAACGCTGTTAGCAAAATTCACAGCATCGGCATATTGCTTGTAGAATGGCGAATTGCCTGTAATCTCGTAATAGTCGTTGCCAATTTCAACGTGGCAAGAATCGTTTGGCATCCATATAATTGGAATTCTTGCTATGTTCTCGTTGACGTCATCTGATTGAGCGACAAGAACCTTTAATTGAAGTCCAGTTGGCAAGAAGCATCTTTCTACATATGATGAATTATTACCAAACATATTGATAGATGAAGCAGGCGCTGAGTTTGCATCGTCATATATTGCATTTAATGAATATGTATGTAATTTGTAACTACAACCTTTAAATTCATTCTTGGCATATATGGAAAGTACTTGCAAATTTTTATTTTTTTCCTTCTCAGCTTCCTTTTGAAGTAGCGCTTCAGAGGTAAAGCCCTTGTCCAAATAGCCTTCGTCGAACAACTTCTTGAAATAGCCATTCTTGACAGAATTGTCGGCGATTGCCGAAATTTGGTCACCAGACAGGAATCCGTTGGCAATGAAGGCCATAACTGCGCCTTGGCTATCTGAATTCTTCTTCAGGTAGTCGGTCAGTTTTTTCGTTGCATCCTTCTTACCTGCCACGCTCTTGCCATATTTCACTGCATCGGCATATTGATTGTAGAATGGCGACTTACCGGTTATCTCATAATAGTTTTTACCAATTTCAACGTGGCACGAATCGTCAGTCATCCATATTACGGGTATTCGCCTGATATTCTCGTTGACAGTGTCCGATTGAGCGACAAGAAGAGTCAAAGTCGGTTCAAATCCGCCAGTGCTTCTAAAAAGATATTGTTGATTGGGTTTGGCAAGCCAATCCATTGGATAAGCTTGGTTTTCCTCGTAAACATAAGACAATGGCCAGGATTTAACCTGATAGGAAACAATACCAAAATCGTCAGTAGCCTTTATCTCCTGTATCGATTTCCACATAGTGGGGTCATTAAACATTGGGATTGATAGATTGTCCAATGACGTTTCCCCACTGACAGATGCGGGAATTTGGCAATCGGACTTGCTGAAGCCAACACCATACATTTGGTTGTCGAAAACGTTGCGCAGACGACCGTTTCGCACAGTTGAATCCATATTTGCCAAAATGGCCTGGGTAGGAATCGCTTGTGAATTTAGATAAGCCATTACACAGCCTTCTTCCGAAAGATGTTCCTTAAAGTATTTGACAATCACAGGCATACGGTCGTTAAAGCCGTTAAGGTTAGCATTCTTAATCAAGTCGCAGGCATAGCCGTATTGCTGATAGAAACCAGATTCGCCAGTAAGTTCGTAAGTGCCGTTTTTCACCTTTAGGTGCGCCTGTTCGTCGGGCACTATCAGCAAAGGAATGATGCCACCAGCATTCTCGCCATTTTCAAATATTGCCTGAATCTTTGCCAGACGAGGCTCGTTGTAGTTGGTTGTAAAAGTGAACTTGCGGTCGTTTATTTCAATCTTGCGGGTTTCGGCGACTTCAGAAAGATTCTCGTCGCTGATGCTCACCAGATAGGCCACATCGCGAAGTCCAGGCGTAACATATCCCTCGAGCGTGAAGTTGCCCAATTCGGGCTTGCCGTCGTAAACGGTGACGGCAGTGGCGCTCAAGTACATAAGCACAAGCGCAGGCGCATAGACAACCTTGAAGGCCTTCAGGAACGGCGAATCGGCACGGTTCATCATAGTTATGCGGTTTTTAAGGCTACGTATGTTAAGGTTGTTGGTCACATAATATCCGTTTACGGCAACAGCCTCCGCAAGTATCATATATTGGTACGACTTTGCATCAAAGCCGTGCTCAAGCACTACATTGTCGGCCTGATACTCGTGAACGTCCTGCAAGGCGCCACGTAGCAAATAGACGACAGGATTGAACCATTGTACTGACGAAAGCAAGTCAACAAGCAACAAGTCGGCCGAATGGCCTAAACGCACGTGAGCCATTTCGTGAGCCAGAATCATACCGCGGGCCTCCGATGCATAATCGTCGGCTGACATCACTATCACGTTCATCCAACTGAATGCGGATATTGGACTGTCGACAGTAACAATCCTGACTCTGCCGTTATTAGCCACCAAAGTGCCACGGCGTATTATCCGCCATACATTGAATGTGGATACTGCAAGCCTGACCAGCATAAACAGCACTCCTGCAACCCACAGCATTGCCAGCGCCAAAGGCCAGCTCCACTGAAATGCAGGCGTGGTCGCTTCAGCCACTACGGGGGCTACAGGTTCCGACTCCTCAACAAAATATTCAATAGTGGGCATTGCCATATTTGCTTGTGGCTGTTCGACCACAGCAACTGATTCAGCCACTTCATCAATGGTCTCGACTGTCCACATTGGCATCAACTCGCCACTTACTTCGGAAAGTTGCTCCTGCACAGGTGCCTTCGACACACTGCTGTGAATTGTGACAACGCATTGTGGCAACACAAACGAAGCCACCAATATGCCAATAAGCAAGATGCGGTTCAGTCGGTAGAATGTCTCACGGCGCATCAACACGCGGTAAAGCAAATAAAAGGCTACAAGAAATACCGCCACCTTGATTTGATATACGACAAATGGGTTCATAGGGATTAATGGTTAGTGGTTAATACTCAATGATTAATTGACAGTAACTAATGCCAATTCTGAATTTGCATTAGGAAGGAATCACTTGCCCCGTTTCCTCTTTTGGATTTTTTCTTTTCCGTTCTCAATTTGTTCAATCAAGCCCTTGAGTTCGTCAATGGAAATCTTTTCTTCCTTAACCAATGTTGACACGGCGTTCAGATACGACATACCGAAGCATTTGCCGACAAGGCTGTCGATATTCATCTCGCCATACTCTTTTTTGGTCATAGATGCAAAATATTGGAAAGTGCTACCCAAATCCTTGTGACTTACATAGCCGTTCGACTCAAGTGTACGCACTTGCGTTGACAGGGTATTGAAATGAGGTTTGGGGTCGGGATATAAATCCTGTAATTCCTTGACACACATTGGTCCTTTGTTCCAGAACCAATCCATAATTACTTCCTCCTTTTTAGTCAAACGTTTCATTGTCATTTTTATTAAGATTATACATTAGTTGCATTGCAAATATATAAACTAAATTTATTAGTCAATCATTTTTAACGAAATTTTTTCGTTAATTTTTAGTCGAACGAGCAATATCAATCTTATGATATTGATTATCAATAAGAATGCATATAGAAAGTTATGACAATCCGAAACTAAAAACAATCCAACTTACAAATTGACAAAAAAACAACCTGAAAGTCTGAACCACAAACAAGTCCAGTTTTTCAGGTTGTTTTTTATCTGTCAGAAATACGCAGGTTCACCTGCTGTTATCATTCCAGTCCTTTTCAAGAGGCGGTTTCAACACCTACTCACTAACTGATTCCGATATTTTATCTGACGAAACCAACGTCAACTCGTCGATAATGTTTTGCGCGCCTGCGAATTTGTCAATCATAAGAAGGACGTAACGGATATCAACCGCTATGGTGCGCTGAAGTTCCGTCTCATAAGCAATGTCGCCGCTCATTGCCTCCCAATTGCCGTCAAATGCAAGACCAATGAGTTCGCCTTTGCCATTGATGACTGGACTGCCCGAATTGCCACCCGTAATGTCGTTGTTGGTAATGAAGCACACGTTCATTGTGCTGTCAGGATTGCCGTAACGTCCGTAATCCTTTTGGGCGTAAATTTCCTTGAGTTTGGCAGGCACATTGAACTCGCGGACAGTGGAATCAGCCTTCTCCATAACACCGTCAAGAGTGGTTTTGTAATCATAAACCACTGCATCGGCAGGCACATAGCCACCAATCTTGCCGTATGTCAGGCGCATAGTGCTGTTTGCGTCGGGTGAATAAAGTTTGTCGGGGTTCATCTCCATAAGTCCAGCAACAAACAAGCGCATACCAGTATACAGATTCTGCTCATTGTCAAACATTTTTGTCGATATATCACTATATAATCCGTAAATATTGTTGGCAACAACAAGAATAGGGTCCTTTGCCAATGTCTTCAGGTTTGGCTTCTGAAGGAATGCACCTAAACGCTCCTCACTGCAGAATATCGACTTTGCAAACATATCATCGACATACTTGTCGATGCCGTTCTTTGCCACCTGGCTTGCAACGACTTCAGGCCATAATTTTCTATCAACATTATCCATATAAACCTTGAACATTGCCTTTGTCGCCTGTCGGTCGACATCGATGTTGAAGTCCTTGAAAAACTTCGACATCGACGCTTCAAGTTTCGACTTGTCGACGGTAAGGCCTTTTTCGGCATACGAAGCCAAAGTGGCGTTGTTTCTTATGGCAAACAAGATGCTCTCGCAACCACGCAACAGCGCCTCGCTGATGTAGTTTGACGCCCTTTCGTAGTCGCCATTCTGCGATATTGCATCTTCAATCATCTTCAAGGCATTGCCGTATTTAGACTTGCGGGCATCGTCCTGACTAACCCATTCGGCAAAATCCTTTTCTATATCTTTCTTTTTGTCGATGACGTGAAGGCGTTTCAGACCCTTGTTCTGCCCTATTGAATATTTCCAGTAGTTAGATGAAGATGCGTATTTTGATGCGTACTGAAGACGGATTTTGGCATCACCGCTCATAAACTCCTTCATTACCTGCTGACGGATGCCACGGACCTGTTCACGCACGCTATTTTCGTTCTGCATAACGTTGTTGGTCTCCCACGATGAAATGTAACGGTCGGTAGAGCCAGGATAACCCATTACCATTGCAAAGTCGTTCTCCTTGTAACCGTCGAGCGATATTGGCAGGAAGTGTTTTGGCTTGTAAGGCACGTTGTCCTCCGAATATTCGGCAGGCGAGCCGTCGGGCGCACAATATACACGGAACATTGAGAAATCGCCAGTGTGACGTGGCCACATCCAGTTGTCGGTTTCGGCACCGTACTTGCCAACTGACTCTGGTGGCGCACCTACAAGTCTTACGTCCTTGAATATCTCATATACAAATAGATAATAGTTGTTACCATAGAACATTGCTTGTACTCTTGCATCATAATTGGTGCTGTCGGTGGCCTTTTTTTCCAAAATGGTGGCAACACTGTCAACAATCTCGTCACGACGGTTCTCGCCGACGCCCTCTGGAATAGCGCCCAATATGTCGGAAGTGACGTCCTCAACCCTTACCAACAGCCACGCAGACTTGTTAGGGTTTGCCAATTCCTCCGATTTGCTCTTTGCAAAGAATCCGTTTGTAAGCAAGTCGTTTTCCACCGTGCTGTGGCTTTGTATTTCAGAATAACCGCAATGGTGGTTTGTCATTATCAGTCCTTCGGACGAAACGAACGAAGCCGTGCAACTGCCACCGTCGAGGGCAATAATGGCGTCCTTGAGGCAGGCGTTGTTAATGTTGTAAATGTCGTCGGCCGTGAGTTGGATTCCCATATCGGTCATTGTGGCCATATTCTTTTCAATCAAGATTGGAAGCCACATTCCTTCGTCAGCCCTTGAAATGGTGGTGCTTGCCACAATCAAGGCCGAAGCAATTAGACACGCTGATTTTTTCATTTGTTACAATATTTTATTTCAAAAATAATATTCATTTCTTTCAAAACAATAAAAGCAGGCTACTCAAAGCATCGTGGCAACAAAATCTTGAATGTGGTGCCCACGCCCAACTCCGACGACTGAACAAAAATCCTGCCATTGTGGAAATTGTTGATGATGCGTTGCGACAACGACAGTCCCAATCCCCAGCCACGCTCCTTTGTGGTGTATCCTGGCGTGAAAATTGCCTTGAACTGCTTCTTGTGCAAGCCCTTGCCCGAATCGATGACCAGTATTTCGGCATGCTTCTGCGACTGTCCCAACTTGATTGTAACGTTGCCCTTGCCCTCCATAGCGTCCACGGCATTCTTTGTCAGGTTTTCAATGACCCAGTTGAACAACGGGACGCAAAGGTTCACCATAACAGGTTCTGTGGTGTTGTCCATAATGTCGATATTAACCCTCGACGACACACGGTTGCGCATATAATCGACTGCACCAACTATTGTATCATTGAGATTGACAACCTGCAAATCGGGCACTGAACCAACTTTCGAGAAACGGTCGGCTATCATTCTCAACCTATCAATATCTTTCTGCATTTCAGATATATACTTCGCATTTTTATCATCCTGGCCAAGTATTTCTATCCAGGCCATAAGTGACGATATTGGCGTTCCAAGTTGATGAGCCGTTTCCTTCGACATTCCAACCCAGACGCGGTTCTGTTCCGCCTTGCGCGACGAACTGAAGGCAAAATATGCGACAATGATGAAGATTGCGATTATCGAAAGTTGTACAAACGGGAACACCGCCAAACGTTTCAATATGGTTGAATCGTCATAATAGATAATGTTCTTGTGTCGGTTTGACAAGTCGATGACAATAGGCTCGTGGCGTTCAGCCATTTCGGCCACTCTTCTCTTGTAGTATGCCGAGTCGCTGGTATCTTGATGATTGACGTTCAGCACGGACACTATCTCACCTTTCTCATCAGTCATAATAACGGGTATTGTACTGTTATTCTGAATGATGCCGAGGTAAAAATTTATCTCGTCACCGTCGTCGCAAGTGGCAATGAGACGGGTTGCCTCAGCCCAAACCTGCATACGCTTTGTCTCCTCCACGGCCATATTGCTGGCCAACTTGTTTGTAAAATACAACGACACTCCACAGATGAGCACAGCGCCCACCATAATAAGTATCTTCCAGATAGTCTTATTTTTATAAATATCCATAGTCACAAAACTCACCTATATGTAAACGCACACGTGGTGCAGATATTGCCTTGCGGGCAGATGCCTATATTGTGTTACATAAATTCACCGAATGATACGAAAAATAAATGGTTTTACAGCCAGCCTATGGTTTTGATTCATCTAAAAGATGCAAAACGAGAAGTCACTCCTCGTCCCACTCTATCGCGAACCCCGACGAACTGTTTTTTTCGGGCTGTTTTTCAGTCTTAACGGTAGTGTCGTTCTTGAAAAGGCCGAACTCACGTTTCAGTATCTGCTTCACCTCCTGCTTCTGCTGTTTCATCTCCTCGCGGAACTGCTGTTTCATTTCAACCTTGTCGAACTTGATTTTCGACTTGCCGTTATTGCGCGTAGCCACAAGGTAAAGCGTGGTGTGCTCGCCTGAATCGTCCTCAACAATGCCGAAAGGTGTCGTCTGCTGAAGTCGTTTGGCCTTTCCGCGCATAAAGTCACTCAAAATCAAGGTAAGATGATATTCGTAATCGCCTGTAAACTTGTGCGTTCCTGCAAGCGAGATGTCGCAGGCATTGCACTCGACGTCCATTTTTGGAATGTCAATGGCACCTTCGCTGATTCGCATATCGTTGCTCAAAGTCGAAAACTCGAGCGAGCGGAACTCGTCAATCTTTGTAAAATCGGCAATGCTGTTGGTTGCCTCAAGCCCGTGCAACTTGCCGTTGGCAATGTCGAGGTGACCGTCGAAATCAATGTTCTGACGGTCGATAGTGTCGCCAGCAAACGGCAACATTACTGCAAATGTCGAACTCAAACGGCCTTCAATGTTGGCATCGGTTATGTAGGATTGATTGAAGTTGTCGAATGTTGAAAACAGGCGGTTTATGTCGATGCCCGTAATGGTGCCCTTGCAAGACACCTTGCGGTTATTGCCCATTCGGTAAACCACCATAGTGCTGAATTTGCCGTCGAGGGCGCTGAAGTTCAGTCCGTCGAAAGTGACAATGTCGCCTGAATAGCACAAGCGACCCTTCACGTTTCCGGCATTGAACTTGTTGTATGAAAATCCGTCGAGCGACATTCGCAAATCAACGTTGTAGGTAATTTTCGAATCGGACTTGCCTCCGCCAAACAATGGCGCAATCTGTTTGTAATCAATATTTTTAGACACCAAGGAACCTTCAACCCTCATTGTAGGGTACGGCTCCGCAACGGCTTTCAGCAAGTTTGGAAGCGAGCCGTTGAAAGTGACTGGAATGTCGCGCAGATAGCCATTGACGGCAGTCAATGTAAGCGAGTAGCCTTTCAGCACGGCCAACCCGCTGACTCCAGAAAGCGATATTGCATCGCCGTTGGTGTAACTGCCGTTTTCAACCTGCACCTGGCAAAGCGGATTGAGTTTCAGAAATGCATTTATGTTGAATGGCTTGCCAATATTCAGAGGTCCGTGAGCACTGACGTCGCCACTGACCGTTCCCGTCAGGTGGCCGTTGCGGTTGCCGAAGATGAATCGGTTCCACTCGTCAATCTGCCCTGACACCTGCAAGGTGGTGTTAATGTTCGGTTTAGTGAAATTATCGATGCGCAGGTTTCCAGACAGGGTGCTTTGAGCCGTCTGCAAATTGAGTTCCGATATGTTTAGGAACGATTTTGTGCTACGCGTCGCACCGCCGTTGTTAAACACACCCTTCAGCCCCACCTTGCTGAAAGCCAGGTCGAGTTTCGGGTACTTGACCGTTGCATTGTCCAAGCCGAAATTTGCAACAATCAACGGTGTGCTTTTCTTGTTGAATTTTCCCTTGACGGTGGCATTGAAATCGACAAGCCCAGTGCTTTGCACTACGGGCTTTTCCTTTGTCGCCAAAGTAAAATAGCGCAAGGCGTTGGCAACCTCTATCCGCTTGCCAAGAATCTGCAAGTCGACAAACATATCGTCCTTCATCAAGACGTTGCCGGTTATGCCGAAATTCAGCCCTTTCGACGACAACTGGCCCTCGTTGATGCGAAGCGTGTCGTTTTTCAGGCTCAAGTCCATTTTAATGTTTGTGGGCGCAAGTGGCACTATTTCAACCTTGTTGGCCTCAATCCACTGCAACTTGACCGAGCCTTTGGTGCTCACCTCGAACTGTCCGCTGTTGAGTTCCCCTTCAGCCTCGAAGTCAGGCATATACCATTCAATGCCGTTGCCTTTGTAGAGGTTGCTCACCTGCACCACGCAGTCGCTGAAACCCAGATGCTCAAGCATAACCGCCATTACCGACTTTTCGGTTTTCTCCTTTTTAGTCTTGAAGATGTGGAAGTTATCATTGCCTTTTTCATCAATAAGAATGAAAATCTGGCCGTCGCTTACTTTCACCGAATTTAGTTCCAGTTGGTCGTCGAGCAACTTGCGAATGTTGAATGACAGCGCCAACCGTCTCACTGCCAGCAATGTATCGGCAGAAGTGTGATTGAAGCCGTTATGGCTGAACCCGTTTTTGGGCGACAATACGGTTACATTGTCCAATACAATTGATGCATACGGGAAACTGTTGATGAGCGAGAAATTGAGCCCGTCCACTTGAATGGGCGCATTAAGTTCGTTGTTGATAGCCTGCACACCATATTGTATCAACTTATCCTTCAACAATATAGTACCTGCCACAATGGAACCTGCTAGCAGAACGGCTATGACAGCCAGCCAAATGAATATTTTGACTATAACCTTCCGCATTGATTTTCAACTACTTGTTGTTACTATTCTTGAACAAGATACGTTTTTCCTCATCGGTAAGACCATTGTAGCCCGATTTGGCAATCTTCTCCAATATAACGTCAATCTGCTTTTGCTCGTCGTGCTTGCGTTTGTTGTAGTCGTAGTCCGATTCAGTCCGCTTGTACTTGACCTTCATTTTGGGGCGAGGCTTGAAAATGGTCACCATTAGGTCGATGATGCGACCAACCCACGCCGTTATGTCCTTGTTTTTCCGAAGGTAGATGACAAAATAAATGCCGAGCAATGCTCCGCCAATGTGGGCAATGTGGCCACCGGAATTTTCTTTGGTGAGTAAAGCCAAATCGGAAATGACAGAGAATAGCGCTATCCATTTTATCCTGACCTGCCCCAAAAACATAAGGTAAACAGTGTAGTTAGGCACATAGACAGCCGTGGCAAGCACTATTGCGTAAATTGACGCCGATGCGCCCAATGCGCTTGCCGATGTTTCTTGAAAAGCAGGGAAAAGATTGAATGCCAGTATGAAAAACACCGCCCCGACCAAACCGCCAGCAACATACACATTCAGCAACTGACGCTCCGAAAAGTATTCAAGGAAGATACGGCCAAACCAAAACAGCCACAACAAATTGAAAAGAATGTGCCAAAAATCCTGATGCAGAAACATATATGTGACGGGACCCCAAGGGTGCGTCAGCAGATTTCCAAGCCCCGAATACACCACAAGCCACTCAACCAACGGATTGACGGAATAGACATTGAACAGCGCCAGGCAAATGTCAACCAACTTGACAAGCACAAACACGCCCAAGTTGATATAAATCAACTTATTGAGCATATTACCCTGTTTGAACGTCGATAATAAATTCTGCATTGTCCGATTCATAGTGCCATTTTATGTGGTTTCAACAAATTGTCAATATAAATGAAAACGACGGCAGTGCCAAACTTATTTTCCAGTAACCTCGATAATGGCTATTCGTTGCCAAACTCCATAAGGTAAGCCTTGATGAAATCGTTTATCTCGCCGTCGAGCACAGCCTGCACGTTCGAAGTCTCGTAGCCAGTACGCACGTCCTTAACCAGTTTGTAAGGTTGCATAACATACGAGCGAATCTGCGAGCCCCACTCAATCTTCTTCTTGCCAGCCTCAACCTTGTTGGTCTCAATACGGCGTTTCTCAAGTTCGAGGTTGTACAGTTGCGACCTCAACAAACGCAAGGCATTCTCGCGGTTCTTTGGCTGGTCGCGAGTTTCAGTGTTCTCAATCACAATCTCGTCTTCCTCCTCTGTGACAGGATTCTTGAATTTATAGTGAAGACGCACACCCGACTCAACCTTGTTGACGTTCTGTCCGCCAGCGCCACTTGAGCGGAAGGTATCCCACGAAAGGTTTGCCGGATTGACGTTTATCTCAATATCGTCGTCGACAGAAGGGGTTACAAACACTGACGAAAACGATGTCTGTCGCTTTCCTTGAGCGTTGAATGGCGATATACGCCCCAGCCGGTGGACGCCGTTCTCGCTCTTGAGATAACCGTAGGCATAATCG
>CALABN010000186.1 GCA_937885735.1 uncultured Bacteroidota bacterium
CAAACGAAGGCAATCATCGCAATGAGTAAAGATACTTTCTTCATGTGATTAAAATTTAGTTAGTTAATAATTGAATTGTGTTTGAATTTCGTATGAGGCTGCAAATATAGAAATAGAATTTGAATTATGAAAGATTAATGCGCAAGAATTTGCTTTTTTTGATATATGGTTTAAAGGTTCTGTGAGTTTTGGTATAGATACGATTATCCGAACAAATCAGAATGCGTACCTGTTCGGGTAAGAGTCACCAACTTGATGGTTTCCTCTTTTTTATAAACCAGCAGCCAGTCGGGTTCGATATGACATTCACGACAGCCAACAAAATCACCAATCAAATTGTGGTCTTGGTATTTTGCGGGAAGTTGCAGTTTGTCGTCTGCAATTATTTCAACAGCGGCAAATAGTTTTTCAAGGTCAAGTCCGCGTTTCTTAGCAATCTTGACATCTTTCTCAAAACGGTTGGTTGTGGCAATCTCAAATTTCATTCATGGCGCGTTTGAAGTCGTCAAAAGAAGCGTATTTCGTAACTCTGCCTTCTTCGGTGTCCTTTATGGTTGGATTCTTTTCTGCAGGTTCATACCCCTTGCCCTTGGTTGTGTGTATATGCAGGAGACGAGGACCTTTCATGTCCTTAATGGCCTGCAAAGTGGCGTTTTTGCCTTTCGCTTCGTTTCCTCTCGTCTTTTCTAGAAGTATTCCAAGGGCGCGCAAATAATTGAGCAGCGATTTGCCTGCGGCAGTACGTTCGTCAATATTAATCGTATATGTTGCCATGATATTATTGTAATTTGCTGCAAAAGTAGAAATAGAAATTGAATTATGAAAGATTAATGCGCAGGAATTTGCTTTTTTGAGTTGAAATGAAAATCAGAACATGTATAACTTTAATTTGACAAGGTTATCTGCATAGCTTAATCGCTTCACTTCGTTTGCATTGACCTGAGGCAATCCAGATTAGATGCAAGGCTATTTCTCTTTTGATTCGTTTTTTAGTATTTCAATGAAATCCAACATATTAATCACATTCACCTTTGGAAATTCGATATGTTTCAATTCGTTGAAATGTGTGTCTTCTGTCACTACATATCTTGCATTTGCAGTGATGGCGCAATCTACAAACTTATTATCATCGCTATCTGCTTTAATGAGTCCATAATGATAGAACACATTTATCCTTTCTACATTATTGGCATTTAGGATGATTCAATCACTGTTTGGGCGACATCACGGTTGCCTGTCAATTGAGCTATCTTTTCTTCATATTCATAAAGGATTTCATCCGTAACGCATAAAGTGTAGGCTTCATAAAGGAATTTGTCCCAAACAATTCGCAGTGGTTTTCTCGTGAAAGCCACTTGAAGGACAATGCAGGAGTCTAAAACTATCTTCATGCTTGTGTACGGCAAAAGTTATGGGCGTGCTCTTCGAGTTTTTCTTCGGTCAAAGTGCCGTTTTCCCAAAGCTCATCTTTCATGCGTTCAAATTCAGCAAGATAGAACTGCTGCAAAGCTCTTTTTAGGCGTTCTTCTGATGAAGGTGTAGTGTTGAAATTCAAGATGCTCAACAAATGCAATTGCATTGGATTCAATCCCGATTGAGGTTCTCGTTGTTTTAATGTCGTCGTCATAAATATTGTGTATAGGTGGTTTGCAGTGAGCAAAATTACAACTTTTTTCGGAAATCAAGGCGATATAAATATTTTAACGTTCAAGCATTCTTGCCTTCAAATATTCTTGGAAGATTTGTTCTCCGATAATCTTGCTGTCGAAGGTCTGCAGGGCATATTGCCGGATGGCTTGCCGGTCGTAATCGCGGTAGGTGTCAAGCAGTTGGTTCATGCCTCGGAGCAGGGCTTCTTCATCGCTTTGGTGGATGAGGATGCCGCGTTCAGGATTCACGATTTCGGCAATGCCGCCCACGTCGGTAGTAAGCACAGGCACGCCTGAGGCAAAGGCTTCGACTAGCACGCAAGGCAGGTTCTCGAAGTTGGAGAACAGGACGAAGAAATCGCTCTGTGCATAGGCTTCGGCCACCTCGGCTGAGGTCTTCTTGCCGAGAAAGATAACGCAGTCGTCAAGATGGTGCTCCTTAACGAAAGCCTTGAACTCGAGGGCTTCGTAGTCGTGGATGACGTGCAATTCGAAGTCGTCACGCTGTTGGCGCAGGCGTTCGATGGTGCGCAAGATGCCGCTGAAATTCTTGGCTTCGTCGCGTAGGGTAGAGATGTGCAACATGCGTTTCTTGACGTTGTCGCTTGTAGGTGTCCCTAAGCGGAAAACGCTGGTGTCAACCAAGTTGTAGATGACTTTAAAACGGTTTCTCACTCCGTGGCCTTCCATGCAGTGTTGCAGGTCGAGGCTGACGGGCATGATGACGGAGGCATGGTTGGCGACGCGTAGGATGTTGCGTTTCAGCGCGCCTCGCATTACGTCTTTATTCTGTGGCTGGTAGATGGTCCAGTGCTCGGTGAGGACATAACGGTAGCCGTAAAGCTTGTGCCAGAGCAAGGCCATGCGACCTAAAGGATAGCTTACGTGGAGGTGAATCAGGTCGGGTTCGAAGTAGTTCTTTTTGATGTAGCGCAGACCGTATTGGTACATCCTGAACATCTTCAGCTTGCGCAAGGCTGCGTTTTTTGGCGGCCTAATCTGGATTTGGATATGGGTGTGGTTCGTACCTTCTATAGTTTTGATTTCGAACGATTT
>CALABN010000187.1 GCA_937885735.1 uncultured Bacteroidota bacterium
GTCAACAGTGCCCGCACTGTATCCTCCTTCCGTCCATAAATCCACTCGATAAAAATTCAAAAATCTCTCGAAATCAATTTATAGAATCCACCAAAAGATGCCCGAAAGATATGAAAATGAGCCGTCATTTCACTCTTTTGCCGTGCAAATATGTCATATCGACTGTTAAATCAGGAATGTTAGGCTGGTACATAGTAGTAATATTCTCGCTCGTAACTATGAAATCGGCCCATTTGCCAACCTCAAGGCTTCCTTTGGATTTCTCGTCGAACTGTGAATATGCAGGCCATATTGTCATAGCCTTCAATGCCTGTGTAGGCGTCATTTCCTGGCTCTGTTTGTTGTTGGCCCTGCGTTTTTCCTGCCTTATGGCCGAATAGTAAACTGCCATCGGATTCAATTTGCCGAAAGGCGCATTGGTACCGCAAACTATGCCTTGATTCTGGTCGAGAAGTTGCTTCCAGGCAAACGACTCCTTTATATGCCTGCGGTCGAAATTCTCCTTTATGAAGTTGCTGTTCACCTTGAACTGCATCGGCTGGACTGACGGCATAATGTTGAAATGGCCCAACTTACGCAAGTCCTTATGTGATATCATATGCAGATTTTCTATCCGCCAACGCATATCGTTCTTGTGTGGCAGAATCTTTGCATAAGTGTTTATAGCAAGCCGTACGGCCGAATCGCCTACGCAACCTAAACATACCTGAAAACCGTGGTCGTAAGCCTGTTGGCAAATGTTCATCAGGCTGTCGGCGCTGATGTTCAGTGTGCCGTTGATGCCATCACTGCCGTAAGGTTCAAGCATCACGGCCGAATGTTGCAATAGCCGTCCGTCAATGTCAAATCCCACTGCCAGCACCTTCAAGTTTTCAGTATAATAAGGTATCTTGCTTATATACGCTTCAATGTTTTCGGCTGACGGTTCAAGTATGGCATACACGGGAATTTTGAGTGTCCCGTCACCTTGCATCTTGTCAATCAACTTGATGAATCTGGATTGTGCGCCAAAATCGGTAGTCGATGTTATGCCGACATTGAAACAATCCTGTTCGGCTTGCCGAAGCAACAACTCCATCTCGCTGTCGGCAGGCGCAGGAATGCAACGTGAAGCCATCTGTGCTTCAACCCCGCTAATGATGCCGTTTGGCGAATCGACATTGAGTTTTGATTTTTGTATAAATGCCTTGTTGACTATGGCAGACTTGTAACCTGCAGTCCACACAAACACTGGTGTCTTGGCAAACAACTTGTTGAACAACTCGTTGTCAGTCATTTCGCCGTCGTCGATAAACGATGATTTAAGATTTCTGGCTACAATCCACTTGCCTGGGTTCTTCTGCTGATAATCGGTAAGCAAACGAATAACGGCATTAAGGCTGTCGGCGTCTGCCAAATCAATTTGCGAAAGCGAAATGGCGTATTGCACAAAATGGGCGTGGGCGTCGATAAAGCCTGGATACACGAATTTCCCTTTGAGTTCAAGAATGCTGTCGGATGTATAGCGGGCCATAATGTTGGCATCGTTGCTTATGGCCACAAACTTCCCGTTTTTGACCACTGCGCTCTGCATCACGGCAAAACTGTTGTTGACGGTATATATCTTGGCGTTCCTGATAATCAGGTCGGCATCTTCCTTATTCTGGCAACTTACGGCCAGCAATGCCACGGCCATTACAAGAGCAATATGTTTCAATTCGGCAATCATCTCTATTCGTCTAAAAAACAAAAAGTAATTTAGAAATAATTATTGATACATACACGTTATGCACACCACAAATTTAGAACTTACCTACAGATTAGTGTCACAACGTATCAACATTTATATAAATTTGTGTCGATGCAAAAAACAATGGCATCACATTTCTAAACAAATCAAAAACTTAAGCCGATGGCACCACTTATTTTGAATGCAACTGAAGATACGCCTGAAGTAATCTTCGACCCAAACACAGGAAAACTTTCAATGACAGGCACTTCGATACCTGAAAACGCACGCAAGTTTTACGACCCACTGATTGTATGGCTCGACGAATACTCCAAAAATCCGTCGGAAATCACCTCATTCAGTTTCAACTTCAAGTATTTCAACACTGCTTCGACAAAATATCTGTTCGACATAATGGTTTTGGCAAAGGACATTTCAAAGAATGGCAACTCGCTTGTCATAAACTGGTATTTTCCTGAAGATGATGACGATATGTATGAGGCAGGATTGGGTTTCTCAAAAATGCTTCGCTACCCTTTCAACTTTGTGAAAGCATAACTCTTATTTTCTCAAAATACTACGCCACAATTGCACTGCCAGTTGTGGCGTTTTTTATTCTACTACAACTCTTTGCGACCTGTCGTCCACTTTTACAATGTAAATGCCAGATGTTGGCACTTTAATTTCCGTGCATTCGCAATTACCTGTGTTTTTGTAGATTAGATACCCAACCACATTAAACACCGATATCTCAAATTTGGCATTTTCAACAATTATGGTTCTGTTGACTGCGTAAACCTTTGGATTTGAGACACCGGCATCGTCAACGACATCAACCCCGCCAATGACATTGACATAGAATTGGAACTTGCTTCCTGAATAATTGACTGTCAACATCTTTGAACCGACAAATTCACTGACAAAGCCTGTCACCATAGAGCCGTCAACAGCGACAGACACCGTAGAATCGTTGCTATATGTCACGTTGATAGTCGCTCCGTTCAAATCAAGCGTGTCGCCAATCTGATACGTGAGTTTGTACGGCAACGACGAAATAGATACCGACTTGACAGTAGTAGGATTTACAGGTCCGAAATTTGGCAACGATATGCTGAACATTGTGATGCAGTTGTCAATCTTGACAATGACAGTCTGTGATTCCGCCACCTGTGTATTTCCGACAATCATTTCATTTTTCATAGGCACTACCACCGACACGCCGTTGCTGTATTTTACATTGAGCATTCCGCCCGTCAAATCAAGCGTATCGCCCAAATTGTATGCCAATTTTACAGGAAGCGACACAACGGATATAGATGTGGCCAACTGAATTTCCGTCGGCTTTTCTTCATCTGCATTTATGGTGATTTCAAAAGACACTGTATGTTTTTCAAATTCAAGGACTACAATCTGCATTCCTGCAATCCGGCTGTCGAAAGAGACAACCATAGCGCCACGCATTGATACAACCGCCGTGGAATCGTTGCTGTATGTCACATTGAGCATTCCACCTGTCAAATTCAAGGAATCGCCTACAGTGTACACCAACTTGTCGGGGTTTTGTGCAATGCTGACGGCATTGACGACGACATTATGCACGGTGTCAGGAATGTAAGGTATGGTATCTATTGTATGTGGCACGGTGTCTTTAGGCTGAACTGTAAGCCTCACGTCGGCAACTGTAGTTTGGCTTACGGAAGCGAACCGTAGCAATGTTGAATAATCGCCACTTTGCAGGTTGTGGCTGTCGATGGTCAAATTGATTGTGTCCGTCATACCCTTTGGTATGTCACCTTCGGTCTTGTCCATAGACAACCAGGCAACTTGCGGTTCGGCACTGACAATGAAAGAATTGTCACAATCGCCAATATTTGACAACACTATTTTGCTTACGCCAACTGTATCGACTTTTTGAAAGACATCAACCGTTACAGGCAAGAGTTTGAGCAACGGGCCATTTCCATTTAGCACTATGTCTTTTTTCAATGGCTGGCCATTAACTACAGTGACCTCAACGATTTGCGAGACATAACCTTCGGCACTGAATGTCAATTTGTAAGTACCTGACTTCAACAAGCGGTGATAGTCGCCAGCGCGGGCATCAGTCTCAACCCACGAGTTGTCCTTGTCAAAGCCATCTATAGTGACAGTTGCATTCAACGGATTGCCATAAATATCAGTGACTGTGCCACAAACACCATTTAATCCTTCGGAAAAATATTTAAGCAACGACCTGTAATTGTATTCCCAAATATCAGGAAGTGTTGAGCCATTGACAGTTTTCGACGAACTAATCTCAATAGTGGCCTCACGGCAATGTGCGTAACAATTGGCGTAATCCTGCTGACCTCCTGTCACAGAATACCAACTCCAGCCATTAGTCAAGCCATTTGCACTATGCGACAAATTATCATCGAAATATCCTGACGGGCTATACTTTTGGGCCATATCGCGATAATTTGCCCCCACCATCTTCCACCACTCATCGTCAGCAGTTGTCCGTTGCCACGTATCCCACGGATAATTGAAACACTCATATCCACCGTGAATGTTTGCCGACAATGTAAAATGATGCTTTTCAAAAAAATCCATCATCGCCAAAGTCTCTTGTTGCCAATCATTTCCATCGGGATGTGGTTTTGTCCCATTTACGTGCGGAAAATTACGGTTCAAGTCAACTGAATTGGCATTGCCACGCGTGGAACTGCTTATTTCATTGTTTCCTCC
This sequence comes from uncultured Bacteroidota bacterium, assembly GCA_937885735.1. Next base: position 4,436 of record CALABN010000187.1, read on the forward strand.
GCGGTACATTCCATCTGGATTGTAAAGAGGCAGTATCCAAATTTCGGCATTATCGACAAGATTGGTCACACTGTCAACCTTACGGTAGTTTTCAAGCAGATATTGGCACAAACGAAGTGTCGTAACCATACACACTTCCTCATCACCGTGCATTGAGCCAGTGCAAAGCATTTCAGGCTTTGTGGTGTTGTCGTTATCCACATCAGACGAAATCTTGACTGACAAGAGTTGTCTACCCGAAGCCAAAGTCCCGACAACCTCCAACTTGCAAATTGACGGATAGTCGCCTGCAAATTTCCGCATAATAGAGTCATATACGGAATATGTAGGATAACGGTCCCAATTCTGCATATCGCTGACGGTCTTTGCCATTTTATAGGTCAATTTCGATGCATTTTTGCCGGGACAGAGTTCGTATTCAATGCCCGTTTGCCTGAATGTCGCCATCTCCTTCGGACTTGCATAAGCCCACACCACTCCGTTGTCAATCTTGTCAATGGAAATCATTTGCGAAAGGCTGTCCAGATTGGTCAATTCGCTCAACTGAAACGTAAAACGGTATTCGAGCGGTTGCGCCAAAATGCCGTTGTAAAAGGCACAAAACAGTGCAACTAAAAAAAAACTATGCAAAGACCTGGCTGTCATTCACTAAATCGATGCAAGTACATTCTTTATTTCCTTCCAAACGTCGGCAGGTATTTGCGCACCTAAATTTTCAATAACCTTACCAGACAAAAGTGCGCCGATTTTTCCGCAACGGTCAAGGCTGTAGCCCATTGCGTGCCCGTAAACAAAGCCCGATGCATAAAGGTCGCCAGCGCCTGTGGTGTCGATGCAGTTGGCGTCAATGATGCCTACCCGATACTCTTTGTCGCCCTGTCTGATTATAGACCCTTGCTTGCCAATCTTGACAACTGCAATATCACACATTTCGGCAAGTTCCTTGACAGCATATTCCGCATCTTTGCCAGTAAATGTTTTTGCCTCATCTTCATTTGCAAAAATTATGTCGACATAATCCCTTGCTATCCGACGCAGAAACTCGACATTTTCAGCCACTACGTTGTAACTTGCCAAATCAAGCACAATTTTCAACGACTGACTGCGGGCAATCTTCACGGCAGTCTCTATAAGATTATGGTTTTGAACCAAATATCCTTCTATGTAAAAATAATCGTATTGTGAGAATATGGATGGTGAAATTTCTTCTGGCGACAATTCGACCGCAGAACCGAGATATGTGGCAAAAGTACGTTCAGAATCGGGTGTCACGAACGCAATTGCACGGCCAGAAGCAGTGGAACTTGTCAAAAGATGAGGCGTGACGCCAGATTTTTCAAGGTCGGACTTGAACATATCGCCCATTTTGTCAGTGCCTATCTTGCCTATGAAACCACAAGGAACGCCTAAATGAGCCAATCCGTGAATGGTATTGGCGGAAGACCCTCCTGCCGATATTTTGGAACTGAATTGTGCTGTCTGCTCTGCTATTGTTTTCGACAAGTCGGCATCAATCAACTGCATACTGCCTTTAGGCAGGTTGAATTTTGCCAAGACACTGTCATCTGGCACCGTAGTCATAATATCGACAAGGGCATTGCCCATTCCTAAAACCTTTTTCATAAAAATCAAAATTGATATTACAAACAGTAAAAAATGTCTTTCATTCAGGGCGCTAAATTACAAAGACTTTGCAAGTCTTCCACATACAATGTCACAATTGTGGGTTGACTGATTCAATTTTCAGTCATACTTTTTCCGACATTCAAACCCACAATCCACAAATCGGCGAGCAACGGCCGAATCCATTTTCAAGAACAAAGCATTTATTATCAACAACATTGTCAATCTACAACATACGCATATCGATTTTATATATATCAGTTTAATCAAAATAGATAAATGGCTAATGCCCGAACCTTTTCCGTTTTAACTAATAAAAATTACATTTGCAGTCTCAATAAATATGTAATGGCAAAAGAGAAACAGAACCTAAACCTCAAAGACGCAATAGTTGAGGCAATAAAGCAGAAAAAAGGCCACGAGATAGTTGTTATCGACCTGACCGAAACGGAACAGTCAATTGCAGACTACTACGTTATATGTCACGGCAATTCGTCATCGCAAGTTGACGCATTGGCAGACCACATTGAACGTTTTGCCCGTGTAGAAACTTCAGAGCACCCAATTCACGTTGAAGGTCAGCAAAATGCGCAATGGATTCTTATGGACTACGGCGACATTGTGGTGCACATATTCCAGGAAGAGATTCGCCGTTTCTACAACCTTGAAGACCTTTGGGCTGATGCCAAAAAAGAAATCATTGAATCAGAAGAATAACTTTATGGAAACTGAAAATAAGCAAAACAAGAATATTGAAACCGAAAAGCCAAAGATGCAACAAAAGGCACAAGGCAAAGGTCCAAAATTCAATATGAGTTGGATATATGGCATCATAGCCATTGTCCTGTTGGGCTTGATGTTCTTCACACCTGGCGGTGGCGAGCCTATCGAGATTACCAGAATCCGCTTTGAACAGGAAATGCTAAAAAAGCACGATGTCAGCAAGATTGTGGTTGTAAACAGGGAACGCGCCGAAATATACATAAAGCCAGAACGCCTAAACGACGCCCAATATGCCGACTACAAAAAGAGAAACAAGACTTCATACTCATTCAACCCTCAATATTTCTACACAATAGGCTCAATTGACAAGTTTGAAGAGCAGATAGAGGAAGCAACACGCGACTTTGCGCCAAGCGAGCAAGTGCCAGTAAGTTACGAGACTCGCCAAAACCATATGAACACCATACTCAACTGGATTATCTTCCCGTTGATGCTGATAATGTTGTGGCTGTTCATCTTCCGCCGTATGGCCGGTGGCGGTCCTGGCGGTGGCAACCAGATTTTCAACATTGGCAAGTCGCGCGCCAAAATGTTCGACAAGGACGCATCGGAAATAAAGGTTGACTTTAAGGATGTTGCAGGCCTTGAAGAAGCAAAAGTCGAGATAAAGGAAATAGTTGATTTTCTGAAAAATCCTCAAAAATACACACAGTTGGGCGGAAAGATTCCAAAGGGCGCATTGCTTGTAGGCCCTCCAGGAACAGGCAAGACCTTGTTGGCAAAAGCCGTTGCAGGCGAAGCGCACGTGCCATTCTTCTCACTTTCAGGCTCCGACTTTGTCGAGATGTTTGTCGGTGTGGGTGCGTCACGTGTCCGCGACCTTTTCAAGCAGGCAAAGGAGAAAGCGCCTTGCATCATCTTCATTGACGAAATCGATGCCATCGGCCGCGCACGCGGGAAGAATCCAAACTGGGGTTCGAACGATGAACGCGAGAACACACTTAACCAACTCCTTACCGAAATGGACGGATTCGGCACAAACAGCGGCGTCATCATCTTGGCCGCAACAAACCGTGCCGACATTCTTGACCGCGCACTTTTACGCGCAGGACGCTTCGACCGCCAAATTCACGTCGAACTGCCTGACCTCAACGAACGCACCGACATTTTCAAAGTTCATCTTCGCCCGCTAACAAAACTGGAAAGCAGCGTGACTGCCGAATCATTGGCAAAACAGACTCCTGGATTCTCCGGCGCCGACATAGCCAATGTCTGCAATGAGGCCGCGCTAATTGCCGCCAGACATGACAAGAGCTTGGTCGAAAAGCAGGATTTCCTTGACGCCATCGACCGAATTGTAGGTGGACTCGAAAAGAAGAACAAGATTATTTCAGCCGAAGAGAAAAAAGCAATTGCCTATCACGAAGCAGGGCACGCCACTGTTAGTTGGATGCTCGAAAACGCCAATCCTCTTATCAAGGTTACAATAGTGCCTCGAGGCCAGGCTTTGGGCGCCGCCTGGTATCTTCCTGAAGAACGCCAACTTACCACGCAAGACCAACTAATGGAAGAAATGGCCGCATTGCTTGGTGGACGCGCCGCAGAAGAACTCTACTTCGGCAAAGTGTCAACAGGCGCACTCAACGACCTTGAACGCACCACCAAACACGCTTACGCGATGGTTTGCTATTACGGAATGAGCCAAAAAGTAGGCAATCTGTCATACTACGACTCTTCGGGCCAATCGGAATACGCATTCGCAAAACCTTACAGCGAGGAAACTGCAAAAACCATTGACACTGAAACAAAACGCATCATTGACGAGGCATACGCAAAGTCAAAAGAGATACTCACCAAATATCAAGAGCAACACCACCAGTTGGCCAACCTGCTACTTGAGCGTGAAGTGCTATTTGCTGAAGACCTTGAACGAATCCTCGGTCCTCGTCCAAACGGCAAGACACCATATTACGAGCATCAAAAGCAAAATGCAAGCAACGACGAGCAAAAACCGTCAGATGCAACTGCCGAAACAGATTCCGACACTGATTCAAAAGAAGAAAAAACTGCTGAATAATGGAAGACAATTGGCAATTGGTTTACAGCACAGGAACGCCCTATGAGGCTGAAATGGTACGCGGACTATTGGAAAGCGCAGGCTTGGAACCGATTGTAATGAACAAGCAAGACTCGTCGTATATGTTTGGCGAGATTGAAGTTTATGTTCACCCAAACCAATACGAACAGGCAATCAACATTATAAATTCATCAAACAATGAGTAACTTTTGGCAACGCCTTATCACAGGAATAGTTTTCCTGACGGTCTTAATTTCGGGCATACTGTTCAGTCAGTGGACATTTGCGCTACTTTTTGCCTTGATTGACGTGCTTGCCCTTAACGAGTTTTACCGCATAAGCGTCAAAAACGGGAACAAGCCACTTACAATCTACGGAATGGCTGTCGGACTAATCTCGTTTGCCTTAAGTTTCCTCGCATTTGCCGACATTATCGAAAAATCGGCATTGGCACTAGTTGTTCCAATGCTGGCACTGGTTTTCATCATTGTGCTATTCGGAAAATTCGAGAATCCAATATCAACCATAGCCACAACATTTTACGGACTTGTCTACATAGCATTGCCTTTTGCATTGATTAGCCCGATAGCCTTCCACACCAACGAGTACCAAAGCATTATGGTGCTTGGAATGTTCATCATAATCTGGGTAAACGATACTGGCGCATATTGTTTTGGCGTTACAATTGGGCGTCACCATATGTTTGAACGCATATCGCCCAAAAAAACCTGGGAAGGCTTGATTGGCGGAATGCTCACGGCAATTGGCGCATCGTTTGTCCTGGCTCACTTTTTCGATGCCCTGACACAAGCACAATGGGTTGGATTAGCACTGATAATCTGTATTTTCGGCACACTTGGCGACTTGGCGGAATCACAATTCAAGCGCACAGTCGGAATCAAGGACTCAAGCAACTTATTGCCAGGTCACGGCGGAATTCTCGACAGATTTGATAGTATTATATTGGCAATACCCGTAATTTTTGCATATTTGCAGTTCGTATCTTAAACCATAAGAGAGTATATGAGAATTCATCGCGCAGGATATGCAGTAATACTGAAAGCGCTATTTATACTTCTGATAGTCAACTTGATAATTTATTTTATCATAAACAATCAGTTTGCAGTTTCGCTGTCAATAGTGATATCGTGTGTATTGCTTCTCTTTGTTTTACGCTTCTTCAGATACCCAAACAGGCAGATTCCTCAACTATCAGACGGGCAGATTCTATGCCCTGCCGATGGCAAGATAGTGACAATTGAAGAGGTTGACGAGCCAAGCATTGTATCTGGCAAACGGCTTCAGGTTTCGATATTTATGTCGTGCTGGAACGTACATATGAATTGGCTACCAGTTTCAGGCGAGATTAAGCAAATAATACATTTCGACGGACGTTTTACAAGAGCCGTGACACCCAAGTCGTCTGACTTGAACGAGCATACGGCAGTTGTGGTAAAACCGCAGAACAGCGACACAGTATTGGTAAAGCAAGTGGCTGGCGCAGTCGCTCGCCGAATTTTGACATACTTGAAACAGGACGAAACACACAATGCAGGCGAGGAACTTGGATTTATCCGTTTCGGCTCACGCGTTGACATTCTCCTGCCTCTTGACTATGAAGTTAAAGTGAAACTTGGCCAAAAGGTGGTTGGTTGCAAAACCATTATTGCCGAACACAAACAATAATTGAATTTTATAATTGAGAATATATTTAAAACCTTTTAAATCTTAAAATTATGGCTTACAAAATTTCTGACGACTGCTTGGCTTGCGGTACTTGCATCAGCGAATGCCCAGTAGAGGCTATTTCAGAAGGCGATATCTATGTTATCGACCCTGACAAGTGCACCGAATGCGGTACTTGCGCAAGTGTTTGCCCAGTAGAGGCTCCAAAACTTGGATAATAACCAACATTGGATAAAACACAAAAGAGGGCGACCAAAATGGTCGCCCTTTTACTTTCTCACCAACGGCAGATATAAGCACCTTGCGTCCGCACATCGTGAATGTGGCAATCGGCATACCTGCGGACCCAATCTTTTGCCACCCACGGCTTCACCGACGCATCAATGACGACATTTCTGAAAGAAAGATTCTTTGGCATTTGACGAGCCCGCAGTTTAGGTTCGCCACTTACTATCAGATAGTCAAGCGTGATGGGTGTGGATATGTCGAAACGTACGGAACTATCCTGAATCATCAGTCCGCTGATGCTGTCAAACACGAAAAAGCCATTCTCCGACAATATTTGTTCTCGGGCAAATTCTCCGTTAATATGCAATTTATCTGAACTTAATGAACTCCAGAATATATTGCCACCCTTTGTAAGTAAATTGGCCTGTTGTCCGCTGTCGCCAAAGCCATTCATCCAATAAGAACGGCAACCACTGACAAACTGCGACATCATCTGCTTTGGCGAATAGTAAACGCACAACGCCTGTGTCTGCAAGTTTCGCATCCTGTTTACAGTAAACGGCATAAAGAACAACAGCAAAGCCGTCAGTGAACCGACAAGCCAATTGCAGTTTCTCGAAATCAGCCACGCGGAAACGGCAACAATGGCAATGGCGACTGCTATGGCCTGAAACACTGAAATGTTGGTGTTTTCAATGGTGGAATGCGGAAGATTGGCTATCGACATAACCAAAAAGTTCATCAGTTTGGCAAAATATGAAGTCAACAAGCCGACAAATTCCGACAATGTGGCAAAAGGTGAAACCGCCAACAGCAACAACGTAAGCGATATCATAACCACTGCGCCAGGCGACACCACCATATTCGACAGCCAAAAATAAACTGGCGTGCGCTCAAAGTAATAAAGGCAGAACGGAAACGTGGATATCTGCGCCGAAATAGAGACCGCAGTGAGTTCCCAAATGTATTTCAGCACAACGTTCATTTTTTTCACTGGCAACAACCTGACAATGCGTGGTTGAAAAAACACAATGCCGATAACCGCCACATACGACAGTTGAAAGCCTGCCATAAAAAGCATATTTGGGTCGATGCAAAGCAACACCATAGCCGATACGGCCAATGAATTATATGTCGATGTCTCACGGTCGACCAAACGGCCTATTTCAAATGCCGTGAACATTACCGTAGCCCGCAACACCGATGGCGAAAGGCCCGTGATAAATGCATACGCCCAAAGCAACAATATAATCAGGACGCGTTTAATCCTGAAGCATTTTCTTCCGCCAAACAGCATCATTATCACATTCAGCACGGCACATACTATGCCCACGTGCATACCAGAGACCGCCAGCACGTGCATCGCGCCAGCATTCATATACGCCTGTTTGACTTCGCTGTCGATATTGTTCTTGTACCCTAACACAAGTGTGGAAGCAAGCCCCAACTCATTGCCACTCAATCCCGACTCTTCAAGCAGTCCAACAAGTTTCTGGCGGACATTCAATGCGTGATGCGACAAGCCACGGACTGTCTCCTCCTCTATTCGCCAGTCGCCTGAATTCAAGAACAGACTGCCTTGGACGCCATTGAGTTGCAGATACTGCGAATAATCAAATCCGAACGGGTTCTTGGGCGAATTCAGCGAATCGATTCTTGACGAGAACTCAATGGTCTGGCCAGCCTTCAGTCTGTCAGCAAGCGAATCCTTCATTATTGTGCCAGCAACCTTGACGTCCAAACTCTGCCAGCTATCAAATACATTGACCGCCTCAATCTGCAAATCAACCTTGTACGCCTTCAATCCTTCAGACGGCGAACTTGTAACACAGGCCCGATAGTTGAACTTGTGCCTGCTGACGTCGCTTGACATTTCGGGTGGAATGCTGACGCCAAACATCAATTGACCCAAAGCGAAGAAAACTGAAAAATGAATCGGGCCGAACATCCACCTGTTCTTGTATGAAAAGCCCTTGCAGTAGGCGACAACAGCAATGGCGACAAACACGCAAAGCGCAACCAGGGATACGACTACGGGCGTAAACCTGCAATTGCAGTATATTATTCCCAAAATGAAAGGAATAATAATCCTGACAAATGGATTCTTGTCAAGAAATAACGAAACCTTCATTAATACTTGCGTGATAGAGTATCAATGTTACGAATATTTATTGACAAACACAAGTATTTGAGTAAAAAGATGATAGATGCAGGCTCACGCCTTGTTGGCGCGAAGCATCTCACGTTTTCCAGGTGGGCCAGGAAGCCGTTCAACAGTAAATCCAGCATTCTGCATATTGCGCCGCACCTGCCCCTTGGCCGAATAGGTGACCAATATGCCACTGCTGTTCATCGACTGATACAATTTTCGGAACAACTCCACCGACCACAATTCAGGTTGCTTGTCAGGTGCGAATGCATCTTGATAAACAAGGTCGAACCTATCACCTATGTCACAATGCACAAGGTCGCCGTGAATTTTTGTCAACTTGAAATTGTCGGCTATCTGCACCTTGCGGTTCCAATCAGCCTGATGCATCAACATAAATGCGTCTTTAAGATGCGGATACCTGTCGATATAGTTTAGTTGCGAATATTCATTCTCTGCAAGCGGATACTTTTCAATGGCGCAGTAATCGACATTTATTCCGTTACGCAAAGCGAAATCGAGTGTCAACAGAGCATTGAGCCCCGTGCCAAACCCGACCTCGAATATTCTGACATTGCCACTATGGGACAAATGTTGCAATCCGTTGCCTATGAAAACGAAAAGCGACTCCTGTATTGCGCCGTGCACCGAATGATAATGCTCGTCGAGACTAGGAATGTAGAGTGTGCTTGAACCGTCTTCGGTCTGTTGTATCTTATGCTCCATAAAATCAATGCACGCAAATATAGGGTTGAAAAGTGTGTTGTGATACAGGATTGTCAATGAATGTCAGAAAACAGGCATTGCAAAACAGAAAAAGGTGAACCCGATGAAGTCCACCTTTTTCAATATCAATAACTAAAGGTGTGTTCTATAAATTCATCGTTTGAAATACAAATTTAACCAAATGGATTATATGAACTTTTCGGCGCTTTTTGTTTTTTATCGGCATCTTTATGGGTGTCAGTCGTCAACAGTGCCCGCACTGTATCCTTCTTCCGTCCATAAATCCACTCGATAAAAATTCAAAAATCTCTCGAAATCAATCCATTACCCACCTTAAATAATTATGGAACAAATAGCACAAAAGGCAATAGAAGTTGTAAGGCAAGTTGGCAAATTCATCAAGGAACAACGCGCCCAATTTGATGAGAGTAAAATTGAGAACAAGGGACTTCACGATTACGTGTCGTATGTTGACAAAGGCTCGGAAAAGATGCTGGTAGAAGGTTTGGGCAAGATTCTGCCAGGAAGCGGATTCCTTGTAGAGGAAAACACGGCTGGCCATACAACCGAAGACTACATTTGGATTATCGACCCTCTCGACGGCACAACAAATTTCCTGCACAATGTCTATCCATTTGCAATAAGCGTGGCCTTGCAGTACAAGTGCCAGACTGTATTAGGCATTGTGTATGAACTTGGCAGAGATGAACTTTTTTACTCATACGGCGAAGGAAAGTCATTTTGCAACCAAAAGCAGATATTTGCATCAAAAGCACCCAACATAGAGCAAAGTCTGATTGTAACAGGTTTTCCCATAAGCAAATATGCACGTCTTGACGGTCACATAGAAACAGTCAGGGAAATTGTACTTCACTCGCAAGGCATTCGCCGTACTGGTTCAGCCGCTTCCGACTTGGCCTACGTTGCTTGCGGCCGTTTTGACGGATACTTTGAATATGGCCTCAACCCTTGGGATGTAGCCGCTGGCGCATTCATTGCCCAACAGGCAGGCGCCAATGTCAGCGACTATACAGGTGGGAACAACTACATATTTGGCGGTGAAATACTTGCAGCCACCCCTGGCGTTTTCACTTATATGCTGAATCTGCTAAAAGATAAAATGAAATAACAGCAAAATCCAAACTGACAAACCTTTGCTATATTTACACGCTAAAAACATTCAAATGAAAAAGACATTTTTGACCGCAATTGCCGTTTTGGCCAGTTTATACGCTAATTGCCAACAACTTATCGCGAGTTTCGACTATTCATCGTATATGCTTGTTGACAAGCGTTCGTACATTGAGACTTATCTGGTAATTGACGGCAAGACTGTAAATTACACAGTAAACGACGTCAATTTGGAATCAAAGATTGACGTTACAATGGTGTTCAAGAACGCCGATGACCTGGTTGAATTCAGGCATTTTGTAGTTGGCAATCCGCCTCTCCCCGACACAACCGACGTTTTCCCCGACTTTACTGACGTACAGCGAATATTCATACCACAAGGCATTTATAATTTCGAGTTAAGAATCAAGGACTTGAATGCGCCCGACTCATTGAAGAAAACCATTGAAAGGCACGAGATAATTGCCGTTGACATTCCACAAAAACAAATCGCCTTGAGCGGCATTGAATTGCTTGAGAGTTTCAATCCAACACTTGAACGCACTATCAATCTGAAAAACGGATTTGAATGCATTCCTTACGGAAAATGCATCTTGCCTGCCGAAATTGAATTCCTACGTTTCTATGTTGAATTCTACAATGTGGCAAACGAACTCGACGGACTTGGCAAATGCAATGTCTATACCTGCATCAAGGATGCCTACACACAAAAGACAATGGACAACCACTCGTCGACCACAACCATTAACGCACTGAACTACTATCAGTTCCTAAAGGAAATCGACATAAAGAAACTGCCCGCTGGCAAGTATTTCCTGACTGTTGAAATCCGCGACCAATACAACAAACTGTGTGGCACGGCGTCAAAATATTTTGAACGCGAAAACATTGGCATCGTTCCAACTCCGTATTCTTCTGAAAACAAGACACTTCGCAGTTCTTCGATGTACACAAGCATTGACACGCTGAACACAATTTTGGATAATATGAAGTTCATTGCGGACAGCACTGAATGCGTTGAAATTGACAAGGTAAAGGCTTCGGCAGACCTGATAACAATTCACGAATTGCTTTACAACTTTTGGGCACAAACCAATTCAACCCCGACGATGCCCTGGCTGACTTTACAAGGCTTGGAAATTCCGCACAAAAGGCACAATGCGGCGATTCACAAAAACTGATTATGCTACGCTACGGCATTCCTAACACCATTGTCGACAAAAGCGATTCGGCACAACCTTTCGAAGTTTGGCATTACTACAAAATTGGCAACCTGACCAACATAAAGTTCATTTTCAAGAACAAGGAACTGCTTCACAGCAATATGCCGTGCGAAAAGCAAAACGAGAACTGGATGAACGACTTGTTTGGAAATTCAACGCCTGCAACTGACGATTCTGAAATTTTTGAAGGACTATAACAATGACTATTTTACAAAAATTTTTCCACGCCATTATCATAACGCTTTTTGCGATAATATGGCTATTGCCAAAACCAATCCAGCAACTCCTGGCATTTATATTCTATGTACTTGTGGCACACGTGATAGGATACCGCAAAAAAGTGATTCTCACAAATTTACGCAACTCATTCCCCGAACAGAGCGAAAAGGAAATCAGAAAGATTGCGCGCAAATATTACCTACACCTCACCTATATGGTGATTGAGGCCGTCAACTTAAGGTTTTCAAGCAAGAAACGCATTGCAAAATGCCTTACCGTTGAAAACCCGGAAATAGTACGTGACTTGCGAGCAAAAGACAGACGTATGCTTGTGGTTTTAGGCCATTACGGGAACTGGGAATTTGGCAGTGCAAGAATGAATGAATTCGACTATCGTACAGCAGCCATATACAAAAAACTGAGCAGTCCAATATTTGAAAAGTTCTATCAAGATATGCGCCAAAACCTTGGGGTTGAACCTGTTGAAATGAAAAGCACTCTTCGGAAACTTGTTGAAATGCGAAACAGCGGAAAGCCTTTTGCTCTGTTGAGCGTTGCAGACCAGACACCCACCAAAAGCAACATTCACCATTGGCTGACATTCCTGAATCAAGACACTGGCGTGTTCCTTGGACCAGAGCAATTGGCAAAAAAGTTTGATATGTCGGTTATTTACTGCGAAATAAAGCGTATAGGCTTTTGCAAGTTTGTTGCACACGTCGATTTAATTGCCGAAGACCCGAACAATACCGCCGAATTTGAAATAATAGAGAAATTTTACAAACATCTCGAAGAGTCAATCCGTCGAAGCCCTGAAAACTGGGTTTGGTCACATCGGCGCTGGAAGCACAAACGCGAGCCACAAGCCTAAAACAGGCTCAACTGTTCGGGTTCACCACCCTTCTTGCTTTCAGCATGTGGTTCTTCCACAGTTTTTTGTGCAGAACCATCATCGGCAATCATTGCCATAAATTCCGCTTCAGTAATGATTGGTATGCCCAATTCCTTGGCCTTGGCAAGTTTATTTGGGCCAATATTTTCACCAGCAATCAGATAGTCGGTTTTTGACGAAACTGACGTTACTGGTTTTCCTCCATTGTCTTCAATGGCCTTGTTTATCTCATCGCGGCTGAAATGCTCGAGTTTGCCACTGGCTATTATTGTCAATCCTGCAAGTTTGCTGCCTTTGGGTTGCTGCTTTTGCAATTCAAACTGCAAACCATAGCCAATAAGTCTTTCAACAAACTTTCTGTTTTCGGCATTGGCAAAGAAATCGACAATGCTTTGGGCTATCTTGTCCCCAATCTCGTCAGTCTCCTTCAGTTGCTCAAACGAAGCCTGCATAAGGTTCTGAATAGAGCCGAACTGGCGGGCCAGCACTTTAGCCACGGTGGCACCTACAAAGCGTATCCCTATAGCAAAAAGCACCTGCTCGAACGGGATTTTCCTTGACTCGGCAATGCCGTTGACAATATTAGTTGCCCATACACGTCCATCTTTCTTGAATGGCAACAACTTGGCGACGGTAATGTCGTAAAGGTCGGCTGAATTTGAAATCACGCCTGCCGTAACCAACTGGTCTATTGTTTCTTCGCCTATGGTGTCAATATTCATCGCCTTGCGACTGACAAAGTGAATGATGCGACCACGCACTTGTGGCGGACAAGCCGAATCGTTTGGACAATACCACGCGGCCTCGCCTTCGTTTCGTACAAGCGGTGTGCCACATTCAGGGCAACACTCAATAAATTCAACGGGGGTGGCATCTGCAACCCGCAGGTCGGTGTTGACACCCACAA
>CALABN010000188.1 GCA_937885735.1 uncultured Bacteroidota bacterium
CATATCAACCATACTCACGAGGGAAGTATCGGCAATCTTTGCAACGACCAGATAAACCGCAAGTTTGAGGAAGTATCGGCATCGTTTGATTTCGAATCAGTTGATTCCGCCGTTGAAAAACTTGTAAAATAGGCTGATGCGCCATTTGCTAGCAATATTGACATTGTTGCCTTGCCATCTTTTGGCACAAAGTCAATATGCCACAATCGGCAGTGTCAGCGTTGATACCACCTCTGAACGGAAGGTCACCATTAATTGGGATGTTGAACCTGTATCCGACAATCAGGTTTATGCCATTTACCATTGGACAAGTTCGAAATGGGTGCAAGTGGTTGATTCATTGCCTTCTGCTATGCGTACTTATCAAGATGTTGTAGCGCACCCTTTTGCTCAGCCTGAACGATATGCGATGTCAACGTCTATTCCTGGGCAGAGTGATTCGCCTTTGAGCGACTTTCATCAAACGGTATTTCTCTCAAGTGGAGATATCGACTTGTGCTCAAGGTCATTGGAGTTGCATTGGTCGCCATATATTGGGACCGTCGTAAACAGTTACTCGGTTTTTGGACGGGAGAAAGGCAAAAAATACGAAAAACTCGGCGAAGTAACTGATTCTGTGTTTAGTACAGATGCATTGAAGTCGGGTGCAACTTATAATTTCTACATTGTGGCCAACTTGCAAAACGGTCAGCAATCTATTTCAAATATAATAAGTTACGATGTATTTGACCCTGTACCGACAGACGAGTCGTTAGTTGTGATTGATACGTTGTTGAATAATGCGGGAACCATTGAGTTGCATTGTAGCATTGACGGAAATGCTGATTTGTCGGGGTATGCCATTCAAGTGTCCGACGGGGCGGGTTTTTCCACGGACACCGTTTTTACCGATTATTCCGACATCAGACGTCTTCTATATAAATCGCAGATGCACACTGCGTTCCGACTTTCGGCAATGGACTATTGTGGGAATGCGGTTTATTCATCGATTGAGGTGAAGCCATTGATTCTCAACGTGGAAGCAGACGGTGAATCGATAAGCGTAAAATGGGACAAGTCGCTTGGTGACGGAGAGATTTTTTCCGTTTATTGCATAGTTGATGGGTGTGCAGAAAAGGTGGTATACACAGATTTGACTGATTTTCAATGTAAAATATTATATTCGGATGTCGCCGACGACATTGCACAAACTTTCTGCATCAGAGTAGAATCGACATTGAACGGACAGTTGAGCATATCCAATAGGTTTTGTGTTACACGTCAGCCAGATGTTGTCATTCCAAACGCATTCACACCCAATGGCGATGGAGTAAACGATACGTTTGGACCCGTGATTAGGAGTGCGCAGGTCAGTTCGTTCGAGTTCATTGTTTATGACAGGTACGGTGGCAGAATGTATAGTTCAAATGACCAGTTTGCCCGTTGGGACGGCACTTCAGGTGGCAGTTACGTGGCTGAAGGTGGCTATCTTTATTACCTGAAAATCAAACTGCATAATGGTCAGCAAATAGAGCGTAAGGGCTCGGTCAACGTAATCTATCCTTAACAGATGGCAGACAAGGTTATCCAGTTGGCGCCGATGCTCGGTTTGGTAGAGCCACCGTTTATGAACGCATTGGCGAAAACAGGTGGATTTGACGAGATGTTTGCGCCTTATATGGTGGCTGACGACAATTCGCTTTCAAAACCTTCAGTTGTTCAACGCAGGTATGCCGATATCGACAAAAGTGTGAATCTTGTCCCGCAACTGTTGAGCAACAGTGCCAGCGCTTTCGTCTATTTCGCAAATCTTCTTTTCGACTTGGGATATTCAAAGGTGAATTGGAATATGGGTTGCCCGCAACCTTTTGTTGTTGCCCGTAACCGTGGTGCCAGTTTGCTTAAAGACCTGGATTCCCTGAAACGGCTGTTGGAACAGACATTGCCAAAATTGAAGCCGACATTGTCAGTCAAAACAAGGTTGGGCTATGCCTCGGCAGACGAGTTCCAGCAAATAGTCGGGACTCTGAATCAGTTTCCATTGGCGGAACTGATAGTACATTCACGCACGGCGGTACAGCAATACGACGGGAATGCCGACAAGTCAACCTTTTTAAGTGTAGCCACAGGGTCTGTAAATCCTGTGGTATATAATGGCGACATTGTCCGTGCCACTGACGTCTTGAACGTTGACATTCCTAATCTGAAAGGGTATATGATAGGGCGTGGCGCTATAACAAATCCGTTTGTGGCGCTTCAAATCAAAGGCCAAAAGGCGAGTTCGACATTGAAGAATTTCTGCATCGATGTGCAGGGAATGTATATTCAGAAGAAAGGACAGGCAAGCTTAAGCAAACTCAAGGAACTGTGGGTTCATTTTTCAAAGGCATTTGTCTGTTCGGACGATGTTTTTTCAAAAATAAAGCCAATTGGCAACGTCCAGGATTTTGAATCTGCCGTTGAGCAGATTTTTGAACGTTACCAATTGGCTATCTAATATTCACGCTAATTTTCAGAACTTCTGGAATTGATTGTCGATAGATTCGTTGGCTTCAAAATTAAAGTTGAACCCTTTGTCTTCCTGTACCATATCATCCTCACTATCTTCGTTATTGTGCTTCTTGTGGCCAAATTCCAGCCAGTGGTGACGTTGCTTTTTATCTTCATCGTAATTGTCAAAATCGTCAGAAGATTCGGGTTCAGGTTGGTTATAAGCCATTTGCCCGCTTGCCGGTTGAGACATATTGCTCTTGTTGTTGATTTTGAAGTAACCAATGAGTTTCTTCATTGCAATTGCTTGAGATGCAAGTTTTTCTGCACTTGCCGCCAACTCTTCGGACGAGCTTGCGTTGGTCTGGGCAATGGAGTTCAATTGTTGTATAGATTCGTTGATTTGGTTAGCGCCTATGTCTTGTTCCTTGCTTGCGGCGGTGATTTCCTGAACAAGGTTGGAAGTCTTCTCGATAAGAGGAATCACAGCCATAAAGTTGTCGCTGGCTTTGTTGGTGACGTCAACGCCATTGCTCGACATTATGCTGATTTCCTCGGCGGCCTCGGCGCAACGTTCGGCAAGTTTACGGACCTCGGTAGCCACAACGGCGAATCCTTTTCCGACATCGCCTGCGCGTGCGGCTTCAACAGCTGCGTTCAAGGCCAGAATGTTTGTCTGTGAGGCTATTTCGTTGATAATTTCTATCTTCTTGGCAATCATTGACATTGACTCTTGAGCCTTTGCTGTGGTTTCCTTGTTTTCAATCATTGAAGAAGATGCATTGATGGCGATTTTTTCAGTTTCCATTGAGTTGTCGGCATTTTGCTTGATGTTGGCAACCATTTCTTCCATAGATGAAGAAATCTGTTCAAGGGATGCGGCCTGCTCGCTGGCACCTTCCGACATATTATGCGACGAGTCGCTTATTTCCTGGCTGGCGGAGTTGATGATGTTTGCGCTGTCCTGAATTTTGAGGATTATTTCGGTGAACTTGACAGCCATAGCCCTGAATGCCTTTGTCATCTGCCCAATTTCGTCGTTGTGCTTTTCCTTGATAGTGGCCGTCAGGTCGCCTTGTGCTATTTTTTCGGCAAACAATGCGCAACGTTCAATTGGGTGTACAATGGAATGAATCATACTGTTGTAGACTTTGCGTCCTGCAACAATGGCAATGATGAGGATTAACACCATTCCGATAATGCTGAAAGTCATTACACGGTTTATTATGACAACTTGATTGTCGCGACGGTCGCGTGCATTGTCGATTACGAATTGGGAGTTTTCCTCATAAGGGGCGACAAGTTCCTTGATTTTCTTGTATGCATTGACGTACTTGTCAAATTCGGCTTCGCTTTTCTTGCAGATTTCCTTCATCTTTATCACTGCTTCGTTGCGACTGTCGAGGCTTTCAAGGAAATCCATATTTTCCTTGCTGGATTTATTGTACTCTTCTATATAAGCAACGTCTTTTGACGCCATAAATGAGTTCTGCATAGCCAGGGCCTGCATATGATTGTATGATGCCCTTTCAACTGCTCTGTTGTCGTGTTTCATTCGGGCAGACATTTGTGCCACCTCGTCATTTAACTTGTCGAGTTCGGCAGAAGCCTCGTCCTTGATGCCTTCTTGTGTTATAATCTGCTTGAACAAGTCGTTGCAAGATTCGAGGTGGTTGCAGAATGTGTTCAGTTCCTCGATTTGGTCAGTCTTTTTGAAACGTTCGCGCAACTTGTCGGTGATGCTGACAAGGTTTTGGTAAGTTTCGTTGAAGGTCTTGATGTCTTTGTCGCTGACAGTCAGCATATAGTCTGTCACTGAAATCTGCAGGTTTTGCGTGTTTTCCAATACGTTTGTGAAGACCTTGTAGGTGACTACCTTAAGATAAATTCTTGCAAAACAAAATGTTGCAATGACGGCAACCAGTAAAATGAACCCAATGAGGGTGGAAAAACTATTGCCCAATCTTTTCCCGATTTTAACGTCTTTCATAGCAGTGAATAATTTTTTTGAATGCCTTTGGTGACATTCGGACTACACTGCTATAAACAACTGGAAGTTGATTTTGTTTGGCGAGTGTCGTTTTTTTTTGATGACACTTGCACAAGTATTTGAACTATTGCAAAATATTTTTCTGTAAAAACTTTTTTTTACACAGGTGAACTACAACTTGATGATGTTGCTCTTGATGGCGTATTTTACCAAATCGACAGTGCTCTTTAGGTTGAGTTTCTGCATTATGTGGTTCTTGTGAGTCTCGACAGTGCGGACGCTGATAAACAGTTTGTCGGCAATTTCCTGATTGCTGTAACTCTCGCCCCATAATTTCAGGATTTCAATCTGGCGTGCGCTCAAGGCGTCCTCGTCGTCTTCGTTTGCGGGCTCAAGGTTCGAAATGTATCTGTTCAGAAGCAGTTGCGTGATGCTGTCGCTGTAGTAGTCGTGCCCCATACGCAGTGTGTATATTGCCTGTGCAAGTTCGCTTCCGCTTGCATCAATGGTGATGTAGCCTTTTGCGCCTGCCTTTATGGAGCGCAGGACAACCTCGTCGCGATTGGCATTTGACAAAAGCAGAATCTTCAGTTTCGGATATTTTAGCATTGCGTCAATAATGAAGTTCAGTTCGGCTGTCGAAAGTTCGAACATATTGACAACCAGCACGTGAACCACGTGTTGCTTCATCTTCTCGAACAATGTGGCCTTGTCGGTTGTGGCAATCACAACCTTTATGTCAGAATAATTTGACAAATAGGCAGTTACACTGTCAAGAATTAGTTTGTGCTGGCTAAATAATCCGACGAAAATCATTTTCTGTTTTTTTTAATGACGACAAAAGTAAAATACGTTGCCGTTTTATTTGTCATCTAGTCGTTTTGCAAATGCAATATTATATTTTTTTTCGATGTCTTCCGAATATAACTGACATTGCTTCATCTTTTGCCTGATTGACAAATGTCAATATTATTTGTTTATTTTGATAAAGTAATAATAATCAATATGATATCTATAGTGTATTCCTTTTGAGTTCTACATTATATTGCAATTGCCGACCGTTTGCCTGCACCGTCCATTACAATGCTAATAGGCTGGCTGAACCGCACGTGCTTGAAATGTTTGGTTGTCTGCACCACCGTTTGGTTGTCGAGCACGTCCCACCTGATGAAACTTTTGTCGGAATGGTTCTGCACCGCGAAGTATCCAATGTTCATTGATGTTACGTTGTGGAAGAAGTGTGAACCGAGCGAAAAGTCGAGCGGATAGTCGTTCAGGCCAAGTTCCACAATGACGCGTGCATTTGAAATCTGCGACCAGTCGACAGGCACGCCAAGGAAGCGGTCGCTTGAGCCCCAGCGTCCAGGGCCTATAAGGATGTACTTGCGGTTTTCCTCAATCATTATTGTGTTAAGATGATTGATTTCTTCCGCCATTTCAATGGTTTCCAGTTTGTTGAACTTGTCGTTGTCAATGTAGATGACGTCGAAAATGTCGTTGACGATTCCGTTTCCGAGGCTTTGCTGTGTGTAAAGCCACATACGTTCCTTTTGCTCGAAGATGCTTGAATCGAGTTTGTTGCTGTTGGCGCCAACAAGTGGTTTAATCTGAAGAAGATAGAACGACGGTTTGCCACCAAGTCCTGGATTCAGGTTTACGGCGTATTCAATTTCGACAGGCGAGCCAAATGCCTCACGGACAGCGGTAAGGATTGTGTCGATAGTTTCGGCCAACGGGAAATAGTCGTATTGCAGAATGTCGGCAAAGTTCAGGATGCGTGGTCCAGGGCTGTCTATGCCAGGGCGGATGGTGTCGTTGTCGGGGTTGTAGACAGAAGCAAGGTGCTTCAGCGAGCCGTGTTCTTCAGCCTCGTATGTCTCAACCATTTTCACTGCCGCAAGTTCGCCATTGGCAAGAAAGTCGGGGTCGGTATTGCGCAAATCGAGCGCATAGAATTGAGTTTGAGTAGTCTGCAACAGCGACTTTGTGGTGTACATTGACACTTTTGGGTAACGGGGCGAGAAACGGTAAGCCTTCCACCCGTCGACAACGTACGAGCCCAGGCCCATTGCAATAACTGCGTATCCCTCTTCGGGCTTCATATCGGCAATAGGGTAGAAGTTGTACGACTGCGCCACGCCGCTTATGTGCGGATAGTAATAGTCGCCAAATTGTGAACCAACCAATTC
This sequence comes from uncultured Bacteroidota bacterium, assembly GCA_937885735.1. The sequence continues at coordinate 6,649 of CALABN010000188.1, forward strand.
CTGTATAATGACGGCCATTTTCTCACCTTCAATCTTGTGGTTGATAGCCTTGAAATAGCCCAATGCCTGGTCGGAATAGACAGATGCGTAAACCAACTTTATGGCATCGCATACAAGTTTGAATGTCTTTTCCTTGTCAGTGCTGTTTGGAACGATGTATGTGTCGAAAACGCCAGCAAATGGTTGGTTTATAGAATCTTCCGATGTGCTTGATGAACGGACCACAAGCGGTTTGTCAATGTGGTTGACAAAGTCGCGGACACGCCGTTCGAGTTCAAGGCTCAAGTTGCTGTAGTAGAACAATTCGCGCAGGCGCTGATACGATGTTTCAGGGTCAATCACCTTGATGTACAGTTTGTTGCGTTCCATAAACGTGGTAAACTCGTCAGTGCCTATGATTACGGTGGTAGGCGTGATGAGGTTGATGCGTTTAGACAGTTCGCCTAAATCGAGGTTGTAAATCAGCACGTCGATGAAAGCCAGTCCACGTCCCTTGCCACCCATAGTTCCGCCAGCAAATTTGACAATGTTGTGCTCGTCAACAGTTGAGGTCTCATCATACGACAGCACTTTGCCTTTCTTTTTCTGCTCGCGGTAGACGCGGATGGCGTCAAGCACCTCGCGACGGGCCTGCTCGTAGTCGCTGTAGTCCTCGAGCCGCATTGCGTTGATGGTTCTGGCCAGTTGAATTTCGCCACGTGCCATAAGCCAAATAGAGTATTGGTTTTTCCTGGCGTGACGCACAAACGAGTCTTGAGGCACGTCGTGGATAAGCATTTCAAATTCGCGCAGCGAGTGGGCGACGCCAATGTCCTTGCCGTCCTTTGTGCGGAACAGGAAGTCGCCGTAACCCAAATACTTTATAAGGTGTCGGCGAAGGTCGTCGAACAAGGTCTCGCTGTTTTTGTTGATGAAGAAAATCTTGTTGGTGGACAAGTCTTCAACCTGCACGTTTTCAGTCGATTGTAGAATGACAGGCACGCTAAAAACCTGCTCACGCATATATTTGACAAATTTCAGGCCAGCCTGTTTGTCGAGTTTCCCGCCCCAATCGAATTCTACGTCGGACACCACGCAAAGCAGAAAATCCTTGTATTTGTTGAATATGGCTATCGCTTCCTCGTAGTTGCGGGCGTGAAGTATTTTCGGGCGCGAACGAATCTTTGTGATTTTGTTCAGTTCGTTTTTTTCAACCTCTGGCAACAGTTTCTGCACCTGGTCGAACACAATGGAGTACAGAATCTGCAGATAACGTGAGTAGTACGACGGCGAGTCTTCAATGAGCAGGATGACGCGCACCAGGCCCACTTTGGTGTCGTTTGACACGTTTACACTGTCCTCTATCGATTTTACAATGGCAAAGATGATTGATGTGTCGCCCGTCCACACAAACATTTTGTCGACAGAGTTGATTGTCGGAATCAGATTATTGAAATATTTTTCGTCATCTTTTTTGTTTACAAGAAGATATACTGGAACAGAATCGTTGACCTGCTTTATTTTCGCGCTCAATTCTATAGGTGAGTCGCGGTCGATGCCGACCATCAGGATTACAAGGTCGATTGGCGTGGTTTCAAGAATCTCGAGAGCATCTTCTTCGTTTGAAACGCCAGTTATTCGAGGCAGAGAGAAAAGGCTGTACTGATAAATCTCGCCCATAAACTTCTCAAAGAATGTATCGTCGTTTTCGAGAAGGAAAGCATCGTAAAGCGTTGATACAAAGAGAATATGCTTGATTTTATACTTCATCATATCCAGATAGACGTATTTGTCCATCATTTGCTGGTTGAAGTACTGCTGGATAGGCTTGTGCTGTTTTGAAAGTGAGCGTCGCAGTTCGTCGGGGCGGTGCTGTTGTGCGTTCATACCTGCTTTCTGCAAGATGATTTCGCTACCCTTGAAACTGTTGAGGTAGCCTGTTATAAGCCTTGCAATGTTGGTCAGCAGGTTGCGTTCCTCTAGCAGGAACGGAGCGCCGTTATCTTCTTCGAACTCACGTTGATAATATATTTCGATACTGCCTTTCTTGTTGTCGAAGGTTGAGAATTGCTCGTCCATTCCCCATTGTGTTACGGCAAAGTTCAGGCTTGTGTATTGCTTGTCCTGGAATTTGATGCGGGCGACAGCCCAATCAGAGTGCACCCACGCACGCGGAAGCATACTGCATATTTCTTGCAGGGTCTGGTCGATTGGCAGGCCGTGCTTGATTATTTGCGATGTGTGGTTTATGGCATCGAGTTCCTTGCTTCGTTGGTAGTTTTGCTGGCGCAGATTGGCGTATTTCAGCCTCATCACCTGCGTTGAAATCAGCATTGCAATGTTCTCGACAAACTGTTGCTCTGAATTTGTCACTTCTTGATTTTCAGACTGATTGTAAGAAACCTTTATGGAGCCCTTCACTTCGCCTGCAACGGTTATAGGCACTGACAACCGTGTGACAGAAGCCGACGATTGCCCGTTTGTGTAACTGATGCCCTTGTAAATTATGGATACAAAGACGTCGTCGGGGTTTGCGAACGTTGAAGCCAATGAATTGGCAATATGTTGCAGTATTCCACTGCGGTTGTTCATTTGCGAAACTTCGGCAGTGAGTTTGCCAATGGTCGCCAGCATTTTGTCGGTCAGTGAGTTGCTTTGATATTGTCGTGCTTCCATATCTTATTGCAGGTAAGTGTTGTTAAGTCGTTCGTATTCAATGGTGGTGCGAAGTCCGTGGCCAGGAAGTACAAGCGTGTCGCCAGGCAAAGTCAGCAGTCTTGTCTCCGCCACCGCGCAGGGGTTGATCCCGCTTTCCGGGTTG
>CALABN010000189.1 GCA_937885735.1 uncultured Bacteroidota bacterium
ATTTTGAACAGGTGGTTCATCTTTTACTATTTTCATAGTAAGACTTCCATTTAAGTCAGATCTTTCAGCTATAGTACCTTCTGTAATTTCAAAAGATACAAATTTTACAACATCATTATAAGTATTTACAGAAAGATTATTTTTAGCTTTAAATTTAAAAGTTAAAATATTTTCTGTAGTTATTTTATTTTTTAAATCTATTTTTGTTATTTCATAATTTAAATCTTTATTATGAAAGTTACAATTTGGACAATGCGATTTACCAATATGATGATAAAAAACATAATCATAAACTAATTTTTCATAACAATTTGGACAAATTTTTATATCTTGCAATATAGGATTTTTTAAAGATTCTTTATAAACTTTAGATTTTAATCCAAAATAAATCTTTTCATTACTTTTTCCTAACATACTACTAATTAAATCATCACCATTCAATATTAGTTTTGTATTATTAGGAATACCTTCATTTATTCTATTAAAGACATAATCTGTATGACCATTTCTAGACATCGTATCTTGAGATAAATTAGTTACAATTAGATAATCAGGTTTTATTTTGGATAATATTTTTTTAGTACTTAATTCATCAAATTCTAATACTGCGACATCTGCTTTGGATTTATTAAATACATTTACACATTTAATTAAAGCTTTAGCTATTCCAGGACTTAAATTTGCCCCTTCAGTATTAGATGATACTCTATATCCATTATATTTTAAAACATCAACAATAAGATTAGATGTCGTTGTTTTACCATTTGTACCAGTAATAGCTATAACTATCTTAGGTTTTTTTACATGTTCTAAAAAATTATTATCTATTTTTAATGCTAACAGACCACATCTGTCGCTATTTTCTTTTCTACCTTTAATAAAATAATAGAATTTACTCAACCATAAACTTAATAAAAACATAAAATCACCATTTTTATTATACCATTTTTTTTTAAATTCATCTATGCCATTATTGTATTTTAATTTACTTATAAAAATATTAATGTTATAATATTATAGGTGATAAAATGACAATTATATATTTTATATTTGCTCAAATGATATAGCAAACAATGTCAAAGGTCAAGTTAAAGGTATTGGGACTTTCTTACAGCCAGACACAGTCAGGGGCTTACGCGTTGGTGCTGTCTGAAGAAGACGGCAACAGACGCATTCCAATCATCATTGGCGGATTTGAGGCTCAGGCAATTGCCATCGAACTTGAAGGGTTGAAACCGCCCCGTCCGTTGACTCACGACCTGTTTGTGAACTTCAGCACCGCTTTCGGCATTTCAATTGTGGAAATCAACATTCACCATCTGGAAGACGGCATTTTCTACTCCGAACTTGTTTGCAACAACAACGGCACGTGCGTTAAGATTGATGCCCGCACATCGGATGCAGTGGCTCTTGCCATTCGTTGCGGATGCCCCATCTACACCACCGAAACCATTATGGCAAAGGCTGGCGTGGTGTTCAATGCCGAAGACACCCCTGAAGAAAAAAAGGAACGGAAACCTGCCGAAGCCGTTTCCAGCGCATCGCCCGACACTAAATACAACAATTTGAAACTGAAGGAACTGAAAGAGCTTCTGCACAAGTCAATTTCAAACGAAGACTATGAAGAGGCCTCGCATCTGCGCGATGAGATTCAACGCCGTGAAGAGGCTGGCGAAGTTTGACAACACAACAACTACCTACTTATATGAAAAGCAAAAGCGCCACAGACGATGTCTGCGGTGCTTTTGTCATTTTATCGCTTCGCTGTTTAGAAGTTGAGTGCACTAGTACCTAGAACCTAGTGCCTAGTAATTGTGAATTGATTTTTAGATGTTTGTCTGGATTTTATTTTGATTTCGAGCATCTTTGATGCGATCCTTTATAAATGCTTTTCAAAAGCGAGGTACTCGAGCGTATTTTTAATAAGGATTTTAGTTTTGTATTTTCCTTTGTGACTAAAATCTCAAACCATAATCATCAATAAAATGCGCAACAGTTCGTTGCTTTTTTATGGCATCTTTTTGGGATCGCCCTGCGGGCTCGAAATCTCAACAAAAATCTTTTACCAGTCTGCTTACGAAACTTATGCCAATTATCCACTTATCTATTCTGAATTGTGAATTGAAAAATCCCCAATTCAATTACTTAATCTTATCAAATCCCTCGCCATATACGCTCATAACGGCCTCTTGTGATATGAATGCCGACGGGTCTATCTTCTTGACGATCTTGTGCACTTCCTGAACCTGCGTTTTCTTGACAATCGAAACTATCACTTTTACAGGTTGTTTTGAATACCAGCCCTGCCCGTCAAGAATGGTGACGCCACGGTCGAGCTGGCTCGTAATGGCATCGGCTATCTCTGCATAATGCTTTGAGAATATCATCATCTGAACAGATTGCTTGCGTCCAACAAGCACAATGTCAATGCAATACGTGAGCGTAAACATTGCCACAAAGCCGTAGACCATTTTCTCCAAACTGCCAAAAATGAAATATGACGATGCCACAACCAACGCATCGCAAATCATTATCACACGGCCAGGCATAACATCGTGGTACTTGTTGATAATCATTGCAATAATGTCGGTTCCGCCTGTGCTTCCGCCCTGCGTAAACACAATGCCAATGCCCAAACCGCCAATGGCACCGCCTATCACGGTGGCCATAAACGCCTCATTGACAATTGGCTCGGTTATAACCAAACGCAGTATCCTGACAAAAAGCGTAATCACCAGGATGCTGTAAATGGTCTTGACACCAAACGCCGTTCCCAATATCTTGACCGCCAGCACAAGTAATACAATGTTGATGCCTATGTAGGAATATTCAACAGGGAATCCCGTTGCATAGAATATGGCCGACGCCATACCCGCAACTCCTCCACTGACAACCTGTGCGGGCAAGATAAACGACGCCCACCCCAACGAGTAGATGAACAGACCTACGGTCATTATGGCGTAAGCCTTGATTGTTTCTGTAACTGTGGACTGCATTTTCATCATAACTGCCTCCGTTTTTCACAAATTTATGGCAGAAATTGGTAGGGTGTGCAATTAATCGTTCCTATTTCAATTTTTGAATAATATATATGTGCTGTTTTTCACACCATTGCAAGATGACGTTGAGCAATTCACAAAATTCGCCCAAGAACACCCTGAACTGCACTTTATGGTCACCGCAATTGGTTGCGGATTGGCTGGCTTTGACCCGGAAGACATTGCTCCGCTTTTTACAAATGCATCTGAATTGGACAATGTCTGGCTTCCTGAATGTTTTTGGGATTCGATAAATGACTGATTAACACCGTTTATTGGCACAACAAGAACGTTAACGCAAGGATTTACGGTTTCAGCATATTGATTGGCACTACGTAAATGCCGTCTTCCCTTTGATATGAGCCACCTACAGCCGTAAGCACCATTAAAAAACTTGGGGTTCTTTCTTCACTCTTCTCTTTAATTTTGTTGAAGAGATTCTTGAGAGACTTAGCTCCTTCCTCTATATTGCTGTCACCACCTAACTTTATCTCAATGGCACCCCACCTTCCGTCTTCAAGATGAAGCACGGCATCACATTCCAAACCTGCATTGTCGCGATAATGCGTAAGCGTCCCGCCTATATGATTGGCATATACAGAAAGGTCGCGCACAGCAAAATCCTCAAAAAACAAGCCAAAACTTTCCAAATCGTGCATTAAGTCTTCCGGCTCAATGCCCAATGCCCTGCACGCTATTGATGTGTCGATGAAATGACGGGTGGGCGTGCTTCTAATAGAAGTCTTCGACCTGATGCTTGGATTCCACGCCGGCAAATCCTCTATGATATACAAATCCTTAAGCGCTTCCATATAGTCGTCAAAAGTCTTTGGGTCCATAGTGCGTTCGTTGCTCTGCCTTACATCAGCAATAATTGTGGAAATGGATGCTTCTGTTGATATATTACGGGCATAACTCTTCACAATCATTCTCAAAACCTCGGGCTTCTTGTTTCTAAACCTCTCATTTTCACAGTCTTCAAACACAAAAAGTCCATTGAAATAGTTCTTGGTCACTTCTATGGCAATATCCTTGGTTGCCATAACTGAAATTGGCCAACCACCCCGGCACATCAGGAATGCCACATCGTCCAATGAAAATTCCGTATTCATTCCCCAAGAGAAATGTTCACCTCCTTCAAATAAATCTTCTAAGGAAACCTTTCCTTGCGATTCCTTTGACTCCCATAAACTCATTGGACGCATTTTTACAGGTGTGATTCTTCCTGCCCCGCTGTGATGCACTTCAGTCTTGTCGGCTGGCGTGGAACTGCCCGTCAGGATATACTTGCCAAACTGATACTCATTGTCAAGGTCGTCTTTTATCTGGTTCCAAATGTCTGGTGCTTTCTGCCATTCATCTATCAGTCTTGGCTTTTCTCCGTTCAACACCGATTTTGGATTCATTCTTGCCATTGCTATCGCTTGTTTTGTATTCAGTTTGACGAAACTTTTCTGATAAAGCATACAAGTTGTCGTCTTTCCGCAAAATTTTGGACCTGTAACAACAATAGCCCCTGAAGTCTTCATTTTACGGTCAACTTCCTTTTCAATAAGCCTTTGGTAATACATAATGGTTTGTTTTACTTGCAAAAGTAAACAATATTCCTAAAATTTTCAATATACAATTCCCAAGATTTTCAATTCAAAATTCCCAAGATTTTCAATTTTTACATTTGCCACAGTCTCTGCTTAAGGTTATTACAGAGATACACACAACAAAAAAGCCACCCCGAACCGAGGTGGCTTTTTGCTGTATATCAAAACGTCATTGTCTATAACACGATATTGATAATCTTGTTTGGGACAACAATCACCTTCTTTGGTGTCTTGCCCTCGAGCCACTTGCTGGCAAGTTCGTGAGACATTGCAACCTCCTGAATCTGTTGCGGTGTCGAACCTGCTGGCATCTCAATTGAGAAACGTGTCTTGCCGTTGAACGAAACAGGATAAGTGACGGTGTTCTCTACCAGATACTCCTCTACAAATGCAGGCCATTTGGCATCGCAAACCGAAGTGTCGTGGCCAAGTATATGATAAAGTTCTTCAGCCATAAATGGGCAGAATGGCGCCAAAAGAACAACAAGTTGCTCCTTGACCTCACGCGCTGTCGACTTGAGTTTGGTGAGTTCGTTAAGGCAAACCATAAATGCCGAAACACTGGTGTTGTATGAGAACTGCTCAATGTCGGAAGTGACCTTCTTGATAAGGGTGTGAAGTGTCTTCAGTTCGTCCTTTGACGGCTTGTTGTCGGTTGTTTCAGTGTCAACCATATAGTTCCAGAGTTTTTTCAGGAAACGGTGGCAACCGTCGATGCCGTTGGTGTCCCAAGGCTTGCTCTGCTCAACAGGACCAAGGAACATCTCGTACAGACGCAAGGTGTCGGCGCCAAACTTGTCGACAATCATATCTGGATTCACCACGTTGAACATTGACTTCGACATCTTCTCTATAGCCCAACCGCACACATACTTGCCGTTTTCAAGGATGAACTCCGCATTGTTGTATTCAGGTCGCCAAGCCTTGAAAGCCTCAACGTCAAGCACATCGGCGCTTACTATGTTCACATCGACGTGGATTGGCGTTGTCTCATATTGGTCCTTCAATCCAAGGCTGACAAACGTGTTGGTGTCCTTGATACGATATACAAAGTTGCTTCGGCCCTGAATCATACCTTGATTGATAAGTTTTTGGAATGGCTCCTCCTTGACACTCACACCGTAATCAAACAGGAACTTGTTCCAGAAACGCGAGTAGATAAGGTGACCCGTTGCGTGCTCTGTACCACCGACATACAAATCGACATTCTGCCAATAGTTGGCGCACTCATTCGAAAGCAAAGCCTTGTTGTTGTGAGGGTCCATATAGCGCAGATAGTAAGCCGACGAGCCGGCAAATCCAGGCATTGTATATAGTTCGATAGGGAATACCGAAACATTGTCAATCTTGCTGTTTTCCACAATCTTGCGGTTCTTTTCGTCCCAGGCCCATACAGTGGCGTTGCCCAATGGTGGCTCGCCTGTCTCTGTAGGCAGGAATTTCTCAACCTGTGGCAGTTGTATTGGCAGGCAATCTTCAGGAATCATCTGTGGGATGCCGTTCTTGTAATAAACAGGGAATGGCTCGCCCCAATAGCGCTGACGGCTGAAAATGGCGTCACGCAGACGGTAGTTGACCTTGATTCGACCAAGGTTGTGCTCCTTTACATATTTCTTTGTGGCTGAAATGGCCTCCTTGATTGTCAATCCATTAAGAGAGAAATCGATATACGGTTTGACGCCTTCGCGAGGTGAATTTATAACGATGCCTTCCTTTGCATCGTAACTCTCGTTGCTGACGTCGGCACCCTCGATAAGCGGAATGATAGGCAGGTTGAAATGCTTTGCAAATGCGTAGTCGCGCGAGTCGTGGGCAGGAACGGCCATAATTGCACCCGTTCCGTAGCCTGCAAGCACGTATTCCGAAATCCAGATTGGGTTTTTCTCGCCAGTAAATGGATTGATGGCGTAACTACCCGAGAAAACGCCCGTCACCTTATGGTCAATCATACGGTCGCGCTCCGTACGGCCCTTTACGTATGCAATGTATTCATCTACAGCCTTTTTCTGGTCGGCGGTGGTAACCTTTGCAACAAGTTCGCTTTCAGGTGCAAGCACCATAAACGTTACACCGAACATAGTGTCGGCACGTGTTGTGAATATTGTGAAATGCTCGTCGGTGCCAGCAATCTGGAACTCGACTTCAGTACCCTCGCTACGGCCAATCCAGTTGCGCTGTGTCTCCTTGATGGAATCGCTCCACTGAATGGTTTCAAGGCCGTCGAGCAGACGCTGTGCGTATGCGCTCACACGCAGGCACCATTGGCGCATCTTTTTCTGTTCAACAGGATATCCTCCACGAACGCTGACTCCTTCAACAACCTCGTCGTTGGCAAGCACGGTGCCGAGTTTTGGACACCAGTTTACCATTGTCTCGCCAAGGAATGCTATGCGGTAGTTCATCAGCACGTCAGACTTTTTCTTGTCGTCGAACGACTTCCACTCCTGTGCAGTGAAATTGAGTTGCTCTGATTGTGCGACATCGATATTGGCACTGCCTTCCTTTTCAAAATGCTCAATGAGTTTCTCGATAGGCTGTGCCTTTTGGCACTTGTTGCAGAAGAACGAGTTGTACATCTTCTGGAAAGCCCACTGTGTCCAATGGTAATAGTCAGGGGCGCAAGTGCGGACCTCGCGGTCCCAATCGAAACAGAATCCAATCTTGTCGAGTTGCTCACGGTAGCGGTTGATGTTTGCCACGGTAGTCACCTCTGGATGCTGTCCAGTCTGGATTGCGTATTGTTCTGCTGGCAAGCCATAGGCATCGTAGCCCATAGGGTTGAGCACGTTGAAGCCTTGCAGACGCTTGAAACGGGCGTATATGTCGCTTGCAATGTATCCGAGCGGGTGACCTACGTGCAATCCTGCTCCCGAAGGATAAGGAAACATATTCAGCACATAGTATTTTGGACGGCTGGCATCTTCCGAGACCTTGTATGTCTGGTTCTCGACCCAAGCCTTATGCCACTTTTGTTCAATCTCTCTAAAATTGTATTCCATATATCTGGTTTTTTAACGAACGGCAAAAATAATAAAATTTGGGTGTAAAAGATTAAACGCTTCGCAGTTGTAAGTTGAAGAGTGAAAAAGAGAAAAATGCAAGATGCAAATAGTAGATTGATAATGCCTGCAACACAAAAAAGGCAACAGACCGTAGCCCATTGCCTAATTATTTTGTTGGTGAAAAATCCTAAATGCTAGTATGCCGACTTGAATTGCTTCAGGAAGCGGATATCGTTCTCGAAGTACAGACGCAAGTCGCGGACTTGGTATTTGAGCATTGCTATGCGCTCAACACCCATGCCAAATGCAAAGCCTGTGTATTTTTCGCTGTCGATGCCACAATTCTTCAGAACGTTAGGGTCAACCATTCCGCAACCCAAAATTTCCAGCCAGCCTGTTCCCTTGCAGACGTTGCAACCCTTGCCACCGCATATTGAGCACGAAACGTCCATCTCGGCCGATGGCTCGGTGAATGGGAAATATGAAGGACGAAGACGGATCTTGGTGTCGGGACCGAACATCTCCTTTGCAAAGTACAAAAGAGTCTGCTTAAGGTCGGCAAACGATACATTCTCTGCCACATACAAACCCTCAACCTGATGGAAGATGCAGTGTGCGCGGGCTGAAATGGCCTCGTTGCGGAACACACGTCCAGGGAATATCATGCGGATAGGTGGCTGTGAGTTCTCCATGATGCGCGACTGCACGCTCGATGTGTGGGTACGCAACAATATGTCGTGAGGATTAGGCTCGCTTGACGCCTTCTCTACAAAGAAAGTGTCCTGCATGTCACGGGCAGGGTGCTCAACAGGGAAGTTCATGGCAGAGAAAACGTGCCAGTCGTCTTCCACTTCAGGCCCTTCAGCCACGGTGAATCCTATGCGGTTGAAAATCTCAACTATTTCGTTCTTGACAAGTGATATTGGGTGACGTGTTCCAACTTCAAAAGCCTCGCCTGGACGGGTCAAATCGTGCTTGCAGTCGTCGGATACAATGTTTTCAAGTGCCGACAAAGTCTCGTCGTACTTTTGCTGTGCCAATTGCTTCAACTTGTTGATTTCAGCGCCAACCTGCTTCTTCATTTCGGCAGGGACAGTGCGGAATTCATCGAAAAGTTGTCCTATTTCGCCCTTCTTGCTAAGGAATTTCAAACGGAATTGTTCAAGGCTTTCAGCCGAATCGGCTTTATATTGTTGAACTTTGTCAACCAGTTCCTTTATCTTGTCTAACATAGTGCTTATGTTTTTTGTGGGTGCAAAGGTATTTATTTTTTAATAAAGTTGAAAGTTGAATAAAAGTCGAGAGGGCGAGACGCTTCGCTGTTTAGAGGTTGAGTTATTGGTAAAGTTTAAGGTTGGGATTTTTAGTGCACTAGCTCCTGGTGTCTAGTGCCTGGTAAGGTTGATCCCGATATTTGTCGGGAACTTCGTTGTTTAGAGGTTAGTCATTGTTAATTATTAATTGTTAACTGTTAATTGATTCCCCCTTATGCCTTTTACCCCTAATTGTTAATTGAACAAATCCTAATTCCTAAATGAAATCAGCAGTATTTTCTTTCAATGATTGTTGAATAGATTATTGCCTCGCGGGCATCGAATTTTGGTTTTTCTTCAGGTGTGAGTTTTTCTGTTTCCTCTTGGTCATCAACTATGATGGCCTTTTCGCCTTCGGCAAATGTCTCTATTTCTGATTTTGGTTCCTGACGCTCTACATTTTGGGCAGTTGGTTCTGGCTGAGGCCTTGGTTCCTCCGAATGCTGGCCAAAAAACAAATCAGCCATTGGTCTTTTCTCATTTTCTTCCATGTCAAGCAGAAAATCGCGCAAGTTGCTGTGCTCAATAGGTGCTTCTACTTTTCTGTTTTTTTGCTGTGTTTTTGCGCTTTTGCCGAAAAGTCTGGAAAGGACGAAGATTGCAACGGGTATCAAATACACCAATATGTCCATTAGATTGTCCATAACCTTATTTTTTTTGTGCCAACGGGCATTTGGAGCTACGTCGTTCGTGGTAGTAAAGTTGGCCGTGAGTGAAAAACCTATGAATTGTTGCACACCAAATGCTGTGGTCACCGTTGAATCGGCTTGCCTTACACCGTGAATACATCATGCGCCTGCGTGTCTTGGAATCCTGAATCTTGTAGGTATGCTTTACAGTAAGTTTTGATGCCTTGTGGTTTTCACGGGCTATCTGTTGCTCCATTTTATAATTCTCGACATTCTGCTTGAATGTCTCAATATCCACCTTGATGTTCCGTTTTTTGATTTCAGTTTGATTGTCAAAAAGATACTGATATTGTGCAACGGATGTCATAGGCACCGCCATCAACGATAAAAACAATATCTTTGCAATCAAATTTTTCATTCAACAATGATGAAACAAAGTTCAAAGGTACTCACTTTTTGCTGTATTATAACAATTTTGCTGATTTTTCCCACTTGCGCCAATCCGTACGACGATGTTGTACCTTGGGTTGAAGTGAGGGTCCGTGTGAATACCTTGAGCGCTGAAAATATTGATTTACAAAGTATAAGTGGTCGTGCCATAGTAAAGGACGTGGGCTACGGTGACAACGGAATCATCATTTACAGGGCATCGGAATCGATATTCAACGCCTTCGACTGCACCTGCACCTACGAGGTGAGCGACACTTGCGGAGTGGTGTTCGACGAGAACAACGTGGCAGGCGCCATCTGTCCTTGCTGTGGCTCAAAATATGAATTGATGAACTGCGGAATGCCTACATCAGGCAAGGCGCGCTATTCGCTTAAGAGCTACCGCGTCTCGTATGCCGATCCTTATCTCATTATCAGAAATTGACATGTCGTTGGTTTACTTGTGCTTGGGTGGAAATGTCGGTGACACGCAGAAGTATCTCGACAAGTCGATAGCCGAAATAGGGCGACGGATAGGTGCGGTTTGCAGTCAATCGGCTGTATATGAGACCGAACCGTGGGGCTTTACGGCCGAACAAATGTTCCTGAACCAGGTTGTCGCTGTGCGCACGGAGCTTGAACCGCATGCCATCCTGTTAGAATGCCAGCAGATAGAAAAAGAGTTGGGACGTGTAAGGCACGGCAAGGGCTACGAATCGAGGTGCATCGACATTGACATTGTATTCATCGATTCGCAGACAATAGACACTGACGACCTTAAGGTACCCCACCCGCTGATGCACAAGCGCCTTTTTGTGCTTAACCCAATGTGCGACATTGCACCCGACTTTGTGCATCCCGTCCTCGGAAAGACTATGAGGGAACTGAAAGACTTATTGTAACTTCTGTAAATTCCCCTATTCAAAAAATTTTTTCAAATATGAATTGACCTTTAATCTTTTGCGTACTTTTGTATTTTTGTCGTCATATTGTTGACTTTCACTCAGTCACAGTGCCAGTACTGTCCTTCGTTCAAAACATCAATCTACCTTACAAAATCTTCAAAATCACCACAAAGCAATTTATAGAAGTCACCTTATGCGAAATTTAGAATCCATTCATGGTTCGCACCGCTCACTATCAACCACTCTGCCTGTCATACGAATCCAATTACAAATTTTCTGGGATTAAACCAGGATGTAAAGAAATTGGATACAGGTGGACGTTGTTACGGATTTTCAATTCGTCCTTGCGCCATATTGGATACTGACAAATAGCCAAAAATCATCTGACTTAAGTTTAACCCATAGATTAATGATGCCAACAAATCAACTGTTGCTGACTATGGTTATTACGTATTTGTAATTCTTTGTCCTACCTATATCTATCTATCAACTATTTTCTACTTTTGCAATCGTAATTTTTACAAACACATATTATACATATGACTACCGAAGCAAACGAACCAAAGGAAGTTGAGAAGAAATCGAACTTCATTATTGAGCAGGTTGAGAAAGACCTTGCCGAAGGAAAAAACGGCGGACGCGTTCAAACCCGTTTCCCGCCTGAGCCAAACGGATATCTGCATATCGGCCACGCCAAGGCCATCTGCCTCGACTTCGGGTTAGCCCAACAGTATGGTGGCGTTTGCAACCTGCGTTTCGACGACACCAATCCTGTAAAGGAGGATATGGAATACGTTGACGCCATCAAGGAAGACATTGAATGGCTCGGTTTCAAGTGGGGACACGAATTCTACGCATCAGACTACTTCCAACAGCTTTGGGACCTTGCTGTCAGAATGATTAAGGAGGGCAAGGCTTACATAGATGAGCAATCAGCAGAGACAATAGCGGAGCAGAAAGGCACGCCCACAGAGCCTGGCAAGGAGAGTCCGTTCCGTAACCGCCCTATAGAGGAGAATTTAGACCTGTTCTATAAGATGAACAGCGGAGAAATAAAGGACGGAGCCATGGTGTTACGTGCCAAGATTGATATGGCGTCACCTAATATGCACTTCCGTGACCCTATTATGTATCGTGTAATTACAGACCACCCACACCACAGAACAGGATTTAAGTGGAAAGCATACCCTATGTATGACTTTGCACACGGACAGTCAGACTATTTTGAGGGTGTAACCCACTCTATCTGTACACTTGAGTTTGTCGTGCACCGTCCGCTATACGATTGGT
>CALABN010000190.1 GCA_937885735.1 uncultured Bacteroidota bacterium
GATAATAAATCTGAGTATATGGATCGCCAGGTTTATTGAATGGGATACCTGCCAAATCGTAGCTTACAGGTGCCATTGCCACGCCTTGCAATGATGCATCATTGGCTCCAGTCAACTTGTCAACCACTACATTGGAATAATTGGCGTTTATTCCTGATGTAAAATGGCTGCCGAGTTTATGTTCTACAGTAGTTTTTCCTGTCCAACGTTTCATACCTGTATTCAACGCAATGCCGCTTTGGTCTGTATACCCCAAACTAACAGAATAATTGCCACCATCTGTTGCTTGACTTACATTTATAGTTGTTGAAGATGTAACTCCGGTTCCAAAATATGAGTTCCAATTGTCATAAGCCTTTGGCTCAGCCCAAGGATCAAGACCTGCACTTGCCAATTGTGGAACGTAATATTTCCCCTCTTGCAAACCATACATTCTAGTATATTCATTATCGGTATTACCTCCATATTTAGGATCATTAGGCAAATCTTCAATCTTACATCCCCAAGACATTGATGAATTAGGTACATATACCCCATCCAACCCCTGAGCATATGTTGTCTGATATTCTGGTTTGCGGGATACAACATCAAAACTCATATTCTCAGAAACCGTAACTATAGTCTTGCCTTTCTCTCCACCCTTACCACTTTTAGTGGTAATTACAACAACGCCATTTGAAGCACGCAAACCATAAAGAGCCGCTGCAGCTTGACCTTTTAAGACATTAATGCTTTCTATATCACTAGGGTTAATATCGAGAGAACGATTGGTTTGATCAGATCCAGTAACACTATTACCTGTTCCCAAAGCGCCTGATTCCACCGGCATACCATCAATAACATACAATGGTGCGTTATTGCCTGTGAAAGAACGAGACCCACGGATAACAAATTGAGCAGAAGCACCTGGCATACCGCTAGACACCTTAATATCAACACCAGCCACCTTACCTTGAATAGCACGGCTCAAGTCAGCGTTACCCGTTCTTGTTAGGTTTTCCGATTTCACCTCTTGCACGGCATAGCCCAATGCCTTTGCCTCCTTTTTTATACCTAATGCAGTAACCACAACTTCATCCAATCCAACTGATTCTGGATCAAGTGTAACATTAAAAGTTGTTGTTGAACCAATTGCGACTTCCTGTGTTTGCATACCCATAAATGAGAAAACCAAAGTTTC
Source organism: uncultured Bacteroidota bacterium (assembly GCA_937885735.1). The sequence goes on from CALABN010000190.1 coordinate 1,181, forward strand.
CGCATCGGCTGAAACACTTAAACTAAATTTACCGTCAAAATCGGTAACTGTACCTTGGGTTGTTCCTTTGACAATGACATTTACTCCAGGCAACGGAAGATTGTCTTCAGACGAAATGACCGTACCCGTCAATGTCTTGTTTTGTGCACTAACCAATTGTACGCCTAGGAACAGAAGACTAACAATCAGCATCGTAAATTTCTTCATAAACATTATGAATTAATAATTAAATAGTAAGTTGCTAAACTAACTTTCAAAAAAAAAGAAAAAAATACATTTATACAACGAATATTTATATTTATAACTTTTTAGGTAACAATCAGTAAGTTATAATCGTTTTTGGCTGACAAACATTCTCTTTGTGGCCGAAAAACGACAATTTTATGCACTAAAAACGCCTGTTATCGGCATTTTTTCACGTTCGTCACACAAACTGACGCATTCGTCAATTAACATGTAGTTACCCATTTGCGACACCTGCTAATCTTGTCCATTTATCACTTGCAACTTGGCGAATTTCAGCAACAATTTCTTTTCGCCCGCCTTCGGAAAGAAAACAATCGCCGAACGGCTATCTCCCTCTCCCTCTAGTTTCAGCACCTTGCCGTTTCCGAACAACTGATGAGCCACCATTGCTCCTGGCCGTATTTCAGAAAGTGCCGACGGAACTATGTTTGAAGGTCTTGACGACTCCTTGTTCAACTGTTGCAACCTGCGTTGAGCGGCAATGCCTACACCTGGCTGTTGCCTTATAATTCCAAACGTACCTGAGCCGAATGTAGGACGCGTGGTACTTGAACTTGTGCTTTTCGACAAATATTGAGGATCGATGTCACGGATGAAACGGCTTGGCGAAACCTGTTCCCTTGCTCCGCCATATTTTGCCCTACTGCGACAAAATGAGATTGTTGCCGTATTCATTGCACGAGTCAGTGCAACGTAAAACAGTCTGCGTTCCTCCTCCAACTCGCTTTGGCTGTGAACCGACATTTGTGACGGGAACAACCCTTCCTCCATTCCGACAATGTAGACATACGGGAATTCCAGCCCCTTGGCTGAATGAATAGTCATCAATGTGACACTATCCTGGCTTTCGGTCTTCTTGTTGTCTTGGTCGGTAATCAATGCCACATTTTCAAGGAATCCAGGCAAACGGGGAATATTATCTTCAGTGAAATTGGCTGCCACATAATCGCTTATGCCACGAAGCAACTCCTCCACATTCTCAAGTCTGCTCTTGTCCTCTGTGTCGTCAGAACCCAAAAACTCGTTTTTGATACCTACAGCATCAATAATAGTTCGTGCCATATCATACGCGTCAAATTTGTCAATTTGCGTGGCAAACGACTCTATCAACAATATGAAGTCGTTGATTTTCGACATTGTCCCCTTGTTTACATTGATAGGGAAGGCATCTGGGTGCTTAATGACATTCCACATACTGCAGTCATTGTCTGTTGCAGCCGATGAAATTTTCTGAATCGTAGCCTCGCCAATGCCTCGTGCAGGATAGTTTATCACACGACGCAAAGCCTCTCCGTCATCGGGGTTGACAGTCAGTCGCATATATGCAATGACGTCCTTTACCTCCTTGCGTTGGTAAAACGACTGTCCACCATATATTTTATATGGGAAATTTCGTTTGCGAAGCGCCTCCTCAAAGATTCGGCTTTGGGCATTGGTTCTGTACAATATGGCGAAATCCTTGAAATTGAGGTGAAGATTGTTTTTCCTGGCAAGAATGTCGCCTACAACATTGTAACTCTCCTCAATATCAGTCAAGGCTTCAATAACGTGGACTGGCTCGCCTTCGTCCTTTTCAGAAAATACATCCTTTGGTATTTGATGTTCATTCTTTTTTATCAGGCTGTTGGCTGCCGAAACAATGTTTTGAGTGGAACGATAGTTTTGCTCCAGTTTGAAAAGCTTGCACTGCAGATAATCGTTTCGGAAATTGAGAATGTTTTCAATTTTCGCCCCTCTAAACGAATATATGCTTTGTGCATCGTCACCCACAACACAAATGTTCTGGTGTTGTTGAGCCAGTTTCTTTATAATCAAATACTGGGCATAGTTTGTATCCTGATACTCATCAACCAAAACATACTTGAATTTCTGCTGATACTTGTCAAGAATGTCAGGATTGTCACGAAAAAGAATATTTGTATAGAGCAACAAGTCGTCAAAGTCCATTGCCCCATCGTGTTTGCATTTGGCAGTGTATTTTTGAAAAATGGTGCCAATCAACGGCATCTTGTTTGCACTGTCGGTTGCGAGCAAATCACGGTTGGCAAGATAGGCATCACAAGTGACAAGATTGTTTTTTGCCATCGAGATACGGTTCAATATATGGTTCGGCTTATATACCTTGTCATCAAGATTCATCTCCTTGATAATTGACTTCACAAGGCTTTTCGAATCGGTGGTGTCATAAATGGTGTAGGACGAGGGAAAGCCGATGCGCTCGTGCTCAATGCGCAATATCTTGCTGAAAATGGAATGGAAAGTGCCCATTACCAAAGCCTGTGAATTTTGTTCGCCCACCAATGATGCTATACGGTTTTGCATCTCGCGGGCCGCCTTGTTGGTAAATGTCAATGCGAGAATATTCCAGGGCTTTGTGCCAGTTGCGAGCAGATGCGCTATTCTATAAGTGAGCACCCTTGTTTTCCCAGAGCCAGCACCAGCCACAATCAAGCTCGGACCAGTAGTTGCAACCACTGCAGCGCGCTGGACATCATTTAGTTGGTCAAGATATTGCATATCAATTAGAGTATAAAGATAGACATTGGGCAAATGTACTGTAAAAAGAGGAAGTGAATCCGATTGTTGAAAAATTGAATTTATCAACAAGTCGCAATAGTCATTTCAAGTAAATACGAACACCGTTTCTTATGCCATTTAGCCATATTTTTATAATATTGCGTCCGATTTTGAGTTATATATATTGTGTAATCCAAAAACACCGTTGTTTATCTATAGAAAGAACTGGAAACGATGATTCGAAACAGACTACAAATATTGCTGTGCACTTGCTTGCTAACATTGTGCAACAACGCCTTTTCGCAAATCACCGCCGATGCAACCAGAACCGACACGACAACGTACAAGACAGACAGCATTGCCAACGACCCTATCTTTGTCTACTATTCCGACCCACGTGGATTCAACACTACAGGTACATTGACGGCATCAGTCAAAGACAGCACAAACCTGACATTCAGTTGGTTTAGATACAACGACAAGACCTCAAAATTCGACATCGCCCTCAAGACAGAAAGCGGATTGTCGCAATCAACAAAGGGTGAATGCACACAAGGTGGCTATATGGTGAAAATCCAAAATGACTCCTGCACTTGGGATACAACATTCTACGCCTGGATTTTCCAAAACGAATTCAATGTAAGCGCCATCAACGTCTACAATTCCACTTGCGAGACAATGGAACTGCACACTACGCTTGCCTACGATGAGGAATTTGAATACTACGACCGCGTCAGTGGCGAACCTATCACATTTTTCAGCGACAATATAAAGTACCTCAAATTCAAATGGGAAGCCACTCCTTCAAATGGTGAAATTCCATCTGTCAAGAATCCTGTTTTCCCCGCACCAACAAAACCGACAATATATCGACTTACTGTTGAAGACTCTCACGGTGAAAGCAGGACAAAGAAACTTGAGATAGATGAAGGCGACGACAATGGCGACGGCAACATTTACCTAAAAGCCGTAAAGGCCAAATTCACGGCAAGCAGGGACTTTGTGCCAATGGACGAGACAGACAGTACAGGACAGGCCCCGTTTACGGTTCAGTTTGTGGACAGTTCAGAAAATGCGACAGAATGGTGCTGGTATTTCTACAAACAACTCGACCATCGTAAAATTGACGCCGACTCATTGCTGTTGGATTCCATAACATCACAGTACATTCCCGATTCAATTCGATACACACTTCCTGACGACAAGTACGGATATGACGTGGCCTTAAATGTAAAAGGTCCTGTATATATGATTGATGGCGAACAAAAACAATGTGTAGACAGGTTGTTGAAAGAGGAATACATCAAAGTAGATTCATCATTCATCGCCAAAAAGGACGACATACCCAATGCATTTACTCCAGATGGCGCCAATCCATATTTTGTGTTCCAGGATGAGACAATGCCCCGTTCAATAAAACATTTTCAAATAAAGATTTACAATCGTTGGGGCACAAAAGTCTATAGTTACGAGGACAACGATGGAAGTTGGGAAGGTTGGGATGGAAAAACCATAGGTTTTGGCGATGCACCAGCAGGCGTTTACTATTACACCATTTTTGCCGAAGGCTGGAATGGCGAGGATTTCAAACGCAAAGGATACCTACATCTTTTCAGACAAAAATGACATAACAATCAATGTCATTCCACAATCATTCCGTCCTGCATAGTCACTGTACGGTCAGACATTTTTGCAAGACCCATATCGTGGGTCACTATCACAAACGTCTGATTGAACTTGTCACGCAAATCAAAAAACAACTTGTGCAACTCTTCCTTGTTATGAGTATCAAGATTGCCAGAAGGCTCATCGGCCAGAATAACTTCAGGATTGTTTATCAAAGCCCTTGCCACGGCAACACGCTGTTGCTCACCGCCCGACATCTCCTTTGGTTTATGCTGCAACCTATGCCCTAAATTAAGATATTCCAGCAACTCAACGGCCCTGTTTTCACACTGCTTGCGAGTGGCATCGTTTATCAATGCTGGTATCATCACATTCTCAATGGCAGTAAATTCAGGCAAAAGTTGATGACTTTGAAACACAAAGCCAATATTCTGATTGCGGAACTTTGAAACACTCTTTTCTGACAACGACGTCACGTCAACACCGTTAATCTCAACTTTGCCTTCGTCAGGCCTGAGCAATGTTCCCACAATCTGAAGCAAAGTTGTCTTACCTGCGCCACTCTTTCCAACTATGGAAACAATCTCACCTTTTTGGATATCAAGGTTGATGCCCTTCAGCACTTCAACCTCACCAAACGATTTGCGAATGTTTGATATCTTAATCATTGTATCAATTTAATGTTGCGTAAAGATAAGACGACTTACATATAAAACAATGTTGACACTGTCAATTCAACGTCAATAAACAAAAAAAGGGCGCTTTCAACAAGCGCCCTTCTATTTAACGAATCAATTAATTACTTTGCCAATTCCTCTTTTTTCTTACCACGAGTAAGCATATCGTAAGTAAGAGGTGTTGCAACGAACAATGAAGAGTAAGTACCAACTGCAATACCAATCATCATTGCGAAGATGAATCCACGAATAACCTCACCACCGAAGATGAAGATAACAATCAACACCATCAAAGTGGTGATTGATGTATTGATTGTACGAGCCAATGTGCTATTAACTGCGGCATTCATTGTCTCCTTCAGTCCACGTTTAGTCTGGACTGCCATATATTCACGGATACGGTCGAATACAACCACTGTATCGTTGATAGAGTAACCAACCACTGTCAAGATTGCAGCGATGAAAGATTGGTCAATTGACATTGAGAATGGCATAATGCTATAGCACAACGAGTAAATTGAGAATACAAACAAAGTATCGTGTACCAATGCGATCAAACTGCCAAGACCGAACTGCCATTTCTTGAATCGGAAGGCGATGTACAAGAAGATGACAAGCAATGAGAATGTGATTGCCAATGCAGCAGAAGACTTAATATCCTCAGCAATTGTTGCACCAACCTTTTCAGAACTCATACGGTAATCATTCTTGAAAGTCATAAATGAAGTGCCTTCTGGCAAGAATTTGTCCTTCAATGCCAAGTAGAACTTAACCTCAACTATATCATCAACTGTAGGCTCGTTTTGAGTGTATTGAGATGCCTCCTTGTAATCAGCTTCAGTGCCATCTTGACCTGCAGCAAATAAATACTTAGAAGTGATTTTCACTTGTTCATTGCCACCATAAGTTTTCACTTCTGGAGTTTCACCAATTACATCGGCGATGGCATCCTGAATTTCAATTGTATTAACAGGTTTGTCAAAACGAACTACATAGGTACGACCACCTGTGAAATCGACGCCGTAATCAAGACCGCGAGTGCAAAGTGAAATAACACCTGCAAGCAACACTGTGCCTGAAATAATGTAGCAATACTTGCGAGCGCCAATAAAGTTGAAGTTTACATTCTTGAATGCACGCGCAGTACGAGGTGTTGAGAATGTAGGTGTCTTGTCCTTGTCAAGCATACGCTCGAAAATCAAACGAGTGATGAAGATTGAAGTGAACAAAGATGCCAAGATACCAATGCCCAAAGTAACGGCGAAACCGTGGATTGGACCATCGCCGAACTTGCCAAGTACAAGTGCTGTCAACAATGTTGTAATGTTAGAGTCGAGGATTGCAGAGTAAGCATTTGAATAACCATCCTTTACTGCGAGCCTGATTCCCTTGCCTGCAGCAAGTTCCTCCTTGATACGTTCGTAGATAAGCACGTTAGAGTCGACTGCCATACCTAAAGTAAGCACGATACCTGCGATACCAGACAAAGTCAATACTGCACCGAGTGAAGCAAGTACACCGAAAATCAAGAATACGTTCATCAACAAGGCAACGTTTGCTGCTGCACCACCATTGCGATACCACAACAACATAAACAACAGAACGCAGACAAATGCACCGATGAATGAGATGAAACCTTTGTTGATTGACTCTTGACCAAGAGATGGACCAACAATTGTCTCCTGCTCAATGCGTGCTGGCGCTGGCATTTTACCAGACTTCAAGATGTTTGCCAAGTCCTTTGCCTCAGCTACAGTGAAGTTACCAGTAATTGAAGAACGACCTCCCTTGATTTCTGATTGAACTGTTGGGTAACTGTATACATAGTTATCAAGAACAATGGCAACGCTCTTGCCAATATTCTCCTTTGTAATGCGAGCCCATTTGCGAGCGCCTTCGGCATTCATACTCATTGAAACCTCAGATACACCACGACCTTGAGCATATTCGTCAGATGCGTCGGTTACAACGTCACCAGAAAGTGCTGGTTGACCATCACGGCTGGTAACCTTGATGGCAATCAATTCAAAGAAGTTTCCACCTTCGTCAAATGACTTTACACTCCACAACAACTTCAAGTTACGTGGGAACAAAGCCTTTACAAGTGGTTCATTCAACATTGCGTTGACTGCTGCAGTATCCTTAAAGTGGCAGAAACCTACAGAAGCACCTGGACGCAAGCGACCGTCTTGTGTGAAATATGGATTAAGCAATGAGAACAATGGGTAGTTCTTAGCAGCATCTGCACTATTAACATCGGCAACATTTTCAGTAGAATCTGCAGCCAACTTGTCAATCAATGAATTTGATTCAGATGTTGTTTCAGCATCAACTTCCTCAACAACTTCCTCATTAGAGTCTTCAACTGTCTCTTTAGCCTTCAAATCGTTGATTTCCTTGATTTTTGCATTTGCTTCAGCCAAATATTGATAAACTTCAGTATTGTCGTATGTTTCCCAAAATTCCAAGTTGGCAGTACCCTGCAACAATTTGCGGACACGTTCAGAATCCTTGATACCTGGCAACTCAACCAAGATACGGCCTGTATTGCCCAAACGTTGAATGTTTGGCTGAGCGACACCGAAACGGTCGATACGAGTACGCAAGATTTGGAACGAATTGCTGATAGCAGCCTCTGTCTCATCACGCAAAACATTCAAAACTTCAGCGTTGGTAGATTTGAAGTCCATCTTGCCACGAGTGGCAGATGTGTTGAATATTGCTGCCAAACTTGCATTTGGATCAATTTTCTCGAAACATTGGCCAAACAATGTAACAAAGTTGGTTTGTCCGCCTTCTGCCTTTTGTGCCTGTTTTGCCATTTCCAAAGCACGGACAAATGTTGTATCAGTGCTGTAGTTTGACAATGACTTGAGGACATCAACCACGCTTACCTCAAGAATGACGTTCATACCGCCCTTCAAATCAAGACCAAGGTTGATCTCACGTTCTTTACACTCTCGGTATGTATAACCGAGCCAAACCTTTTCGCTTGCCAACGAATCTAGATAATTGTTGTAAGTGGTAAGATTTAAATTACCGTCAGCCTCTGTTGCAATGGCAGTGGCTTTCTTCTCCTGTCGCGTTGTTGCTACTGTGAATAGTAACTGGAATGCACATACTAAAACAAGTGCAATAGCAACAAATCTAATAGCTCCTTTATTCTGCATTTTTTTTAATAGTTATTGATTTCTTTTTATTGTTTACTCTAGCAAAACCTAATTTGCATAAAGCACGCAAATATATCGGTTTTTTTAAAAAAGCGAAACAAAAATACTTTGATTGACGTGACGGTATGCAAAATCCGTCTATACGTTATAAATCAAGGCATACAGGGCATCGCCACGAGCCACGGACAACGTAAAAAATCACTTTTTTGCCGACAACACGTATGCTGTCCCGCTTTTACCTTGCCAATAATCACAAAAAAAGCCACAGGAAAATCTGTGGCTTTAATTATATCATTCACTCTAATTATGAATTCATGGAAATGAAGAACTCCTCGTTGTTGCGAGTCTTTAGCAACCTGTCGCGCAGGAACTGCATAGCCTCGACAGAGTTCATATCTGACAAGTGGTTACGCAACACCCACATACGGCTCAATGTGTCCTTGCCAACCACCAACTCATCGCGACGGGTACTGCTCAAGTTGATATCGACAGCAGGATAAATACGTTTGTTAGCCAACTTGCGGTCAAGTTGCAATTCCATATTGCCAGTACCCTTGAATTCCTCAAAAATAACCTCGTCCATCTTTGAACCCGTTTCTGTCAAGGCTGTAGCCAGGATTGTCAACGAACCACCATTTTCAATGTTACGGGCAGCACCGAAGAATCGTTTTGGCTTGTGCAATGCATTGGCATCGACACCACCTGACAACACCTTGCCTGATGCTGGTGAAACGGTGTTGTAAGCTCGGGCCAAACGGGTTATTGAATCGAGAAGGATAACCACATCGTGACCGCATTCAACCAGACGTTTGGCCTTTTCAAGGACTATAGAAGACACCTTCACGTGTTTTTCGGCTGGTTCATCGAATGTTGATGCAATAACCTCACCATTTACACTACGTGCCATATCGGTAACTTCCTCTGGGCGTTCATCGATAAGCAGTACGATAAGATAAACTTCTGGGTGGTTCGCTGAAATTGCGTTTGCTATTTCCTTGAGCAACACCGTCTTACCAGTCTTTGGCTGTGCCATAATCAAGCCACGCTGTCCCTTGCCTATTGGCGAGAACATATCGACAACGCGAGTTGAGATTGAGCATTGCGGATGGCTTGTCAAGTCGAATTTCTCCTCTGGGAAAAGAGGTGTCAAGAAATCGAACGGAACACGGTCGCGGATGCTTTCTGGCGTGCAACCGTTGATTGTCTCCACCTTGATAAGCGGGAAATATTTTTCATTGTCTTTTGGCGGACGTATTGTGCCAGTCACAGTGTCGCCTGTCTTCAATCCGAACAGTTTTATTTGCGATTGGCTGACATAAACGTCGTCAGGCGAGTTCAGGTAATTATAGTCAGACGAACGAAGGAATCCGTAACCATCTGGCATCAGTTCCAACACACCTGTTGCACTGATGAGTTGGTCAAACTCATATTTGGTCTTGTCGTCCTCCTTCTCCTTGGCCTGCTGATTCTGCCCTTGATTCTGGTTTTGGTTTTGATTCTGATTGTTACGACGGTTGTTGTTATGGTCGTTTCGTTGTTGATAGCGTTGCTGTCTGTCACCTTCTTGCTGACGGCGCTCGTTGTTGCCGTTTTGTTCGGCATTTTCGGCAGTTTGAGGTGCCTGTGCCTCAATAACTGGCTCATCATCGGCAACATCGTCCAAAACCACGTCGTCCAATTGTGGTTTGTTTGAATGGTTTTCAGGGCGTGACTGACGAGAGAAACGAGGTGAATATCTGTGTTGTTCCTGATTCTCGGTTTCGACAGGTTCTTCTGTTTTGTTGCGGTCAGTGTAAGATGGCACAGTTATTGTGCGCTGACGCTGTTCTTCTGGTTTGGCAGAAGGCTCACGTTTTTCGTATTGCTCTGATTTTGCAACATTGTCGGCAGTTAGCGACACACCCATAACGCGCTCCACACGTGCTCCCAAACGGGTTCTCTTGCGAGGCTGACGTTCAGACGATTCAGAAGACTGTTCTGCTTCATTCTTTGGCGCTTCGGTCGTTGTTTCATCCTCCGTCACTTCGTCCACAAACGCATACCGTACGCCGTCCCTCTCCAGCTCCGCCAGCACGCGATCCATCTCGCGCATCGTCGCGGCAGAAGTCGCCTTGAGATAGGCGGCTTGGTCGAACTGCTCGGGCGAAAGCCGGTTCACGACCTGCATCAGCAAGGTCGTCTTGCCCGTTCGCCTAAGTCCGTAGATGATGCACACCCGGCTCTCCGTCTTCCAACGGAGATACTTCATGATGTTCTCGAACTTGTCCCGACGCTCCCAAGTCGACGCCTCCCGCGCCCAATTCGCCAAAGCCGCCCCGCTCTTGATCTCCATCGTTGAGACTGGTACATCCATCCGCGTCTCGGGTTCCTTCGCGAGCCGTGACAGCTCCCGTTGAAGCTCCCTGCGTCGGGCAATCTGCACCTTGAATCGCTCCGCTTCCTCTTCCGAAAGATACTCGCTCCGGGTCTTGCCATCTTCAGCCCACTGCCGATAGCAATACACTTTCCCATTGATTCGCTTATGAGAAATGCAACCCTTCGGAATTGTCGCCAATTCCTCCTGCATCTGAACAATATCCACTATTCTCCCCATAACCGGCACTCATTATAACCCATTTAACCCAGACGTGTCAACGGAGAAAGGTTATAAACTGCTTCCGTCCTCGCCGACCCTCTCAATTTGCAGGGTCAGGACAGCATCCCCAGTACGAGGATGGCAACCAGGCAGTAGGCAAGGCACGGGACGAGGTTGATGCGGATGATCCGCCCCTCGCAGCCCGCCACGCCGGTC
>CALABN010000191.1 GCA_937885735.1 uncultured Bacteroidota bacterium
AAAAAACGTCAACCCCGCCAATATGGCAAAGGGTTGAACGGTAAATCAAGTCGGAATACCCCTGCATCGGGGCCAACGATATTCTCATTTTCTGTGTTTCATCGACAAGCGCTCAATAGTCCAGCGCAAGCCGTCGGTTACAAGCAACACATACAGAAGCCCTGCCATAACCCACATTACTATTATGTTGAACCAGAATGTGTCAATCTGTAAATTGCCCACCTGCTTGAACGGTGCGTAGAAGTGCGCACGGCCAAGATGACTTTCAGGTTCCTTGTAGATAGGGTCCGACACCTGGATGAAGTAGTCGCCCATATCGTGAATCTTCTCAATCTCTGTGCGGTTCATCACAAAAGTTGTCAAGGCGTCGTTGGTGTAGTTCTTCTTGAGTTCCACAAGGGCCTTGTTTCCGCCAAGTTCGTCAGACAGGTTCATTATCTCGCGGTCGAACACCGATATAGCCTTGTTCTGCTTCTGCTGATACAGTTTTGCAATCTTTTCAAGATATTTAGTCAATTCTATCTGGACACCTTCAGTGTACTTTTCTGGTGTCAGCAGTTCAACGTCTTCAAACTGGTAGTTTGGCGTGCGGTTGTTGAGTTTTGAAATCTCGTGATGCAGAAGATTGATAATCTGGTCACGGCTTTGCTGGTCAAGCGCTGGTGTGATTTTTGCAATCTTGTTGTTCAGTGCAGGTACAAGATAAGAACCCACGTAAGCGGCCTCGCTCTTTTTCTGTTCAATATAGAAGAAGTTCTTTTGGTACTCGTTGTCGCGGAACTGTTTCACTGCCATTGCCTCGTATGCCCAACGCGACGGCATCAAGTCGCCGATAACTGGCACCACCTCATACGAACTGATTGACTTGTTCAGTTTGTCGAACTTGACCATTGTACCACTGAAAAGCAACTGCGGTACAATGAGGAACGGTATGAGTATGTAGATTGTGACTACAGAGTCGAGTGCGGCCGAAATGTTCAATCCTATCATATTTGACACGCACGAAACGCTGAACAGGATGAGCCAATGTGCAAGAGTCATACCGTGGATTTCCATTATCAGGTTGCCAATCAGCACAAACGACAATGTCTGTATTGCCGATATGATGAACAGAACCGCTATCTTGCTGTTTAGGTAACTTACGTGGCTCAAGTTCAGGAACGATTCACGCTTGAGCAACTGTCGGTCGCGGATGATTTCCTCTGCACTGACCGTCAAGCCGATGAACACTGCCACCACAACGCCCATAAACAGGTAGATTGGCAGGTTCTCGTTGGCGCTGAACACAAAAATGTTCGGATTAGAGCCTTCGCCTGCAATGTATTTGGTGAAATAGGCCAGAATCAAAGCCAGCACGGGCGCCTCAAGGAAGTTGATGAGCATATACTGGCGGTTGGCCAACTTCGACAATATGTTGCGTTCGCAGAAGATGCGGAACTGCTTGAACATTCCAGGAATGCTGAAGTTGTTCTTTGGCAATGCCTGTTTTTCGGTATCGAACTTTATCTTCGATTTCGAGTGTTCCTCATACATTAACGCCCACTCTTCAGGCGATGTCTTGCGCTTGTGGGTGGTACGGCCATATTCGTCGACAATCTTCGACTCAAGTATCTGAAGAACCTGTTCTGGATTGATGTTGCCACAATGGTAGCACTCGCTTTCTGTGGCGTTGACGTGGTTGCTCATTGTCTTGAAATAGACAACCGAATCAACAGGGTTGCCGTAATATACAAGATAACCGCCCTTGTCCATAATCAGCAGTTTGTCGAACATCTTGAAGATGACTGACGACGGCTGGTGAATGTTTACAATCACCAACTTGCCCTTCAAGGTCTGTTCCTTGAGCAAGTCCATCACCATTTCAGAGTCCATTGACGAAAGGCCTGATGTAGGCTCGTCGACAAACATTACAAGCGGTTCGCGGATAAGTTCGAGCGCAATGTTCAGACGCTTGCGCTGGCCACCGCTGATAGTCTTGTTAAGCGGGTTGCCGACAACCAAATCGGCCGTAGCCTTTAGGTCAAGGTCTTCGAGCACCTTGTTCACGGCCTCGTCAATCTGCTCTTCGGTATAGTCGCTGAAGCACAGTTTTGCACTATAGTAAAGGTTCTGGTAGACGGTGAGTTCCTCTATCAGCAAATCGTCCTGCGGAACAAAGCCAATGACGCCGTTCAGTTTTTCCTTTTCCTGGTAGATGTCGTATCCATTGATGAGAATCTGGCCACTTTGTGGTTTCAGGTTGCCGTTAAGCACATTGAGCAATGTCGATTTTCCAACGCCACTGCCACCCATAATGCCAATCAGTTCGCCACCCTGCTCGCAGAAGTTGAAGTTGTGAAGGCCGTTCTTGCTTCCGCGGAAACGGAATTCCACGTCCTTTGCGGTAAACACCACCTTTTCAGCGCTCATTGAGTTGATGAACTTCGACACAATGTCGCTGTAATAAATGGAACCGATGCGCGGACTGCGGATTGCAGAACCCTTTGGCAACATATATGTGCGGTTCAGCATAATAATGTGGCCGTTCAGATAAAGGTCGGTTTCGCCCACGTAACGGAAGGCGTATGTATTGATTGACGGCAGGAACAACACAAGTATCCGTCCGTCCAAATCTTTGAATTTCAGATGTTTGAATCCTTCCAACGGCGACTCATCGTTCTTGTCGAGGATTAGAGCGTTTTCCTTATGCGGAATCTTGTCGATAGAAGGCTCGAGAGTGAACGTATGGCAGTTGAAGTACTCGTCTTCAGGAATGTTGAAGATGTCCGAAACAGTCTTCACAAAATCGAGTTCCTTTTCGGTTATGGCTTCGCCGAAACTTACAAACTCAAGCAACTGCAACAGCACCAGCAGTTTCTGTTCCTGTTGCAACTCGCCGTTAATCTGTTCGCATATGCGAAGAACCTTTACAGAGTTGAGTGACGTACGCTTGCGGTCCTGTTTGGCATCGTCCTTCTTGACGCCACCGCTGCGTTCCTCGACATACTGGTCGAACAAGCCCAAATATTCGGTCACTTGCTCTGAACTCAGCATCATACGCAGATACGACTCAACAATTGAACGGGAATTTTCATTTACACCGTCCTTGTTTGCTACGGCTATGATAGCGAACAATTGCATCAAAGCCTTTAAGATAGATTCACTCATAAGGTGTGTGTCCTATTAAATCCAGTAATTAATGTAAAGAAACAAAAAAATGCATTATGTCAATGACATTTATGTCTTGTAATTTTGTTTTTGTTGCAAAGAAGGTCATTTGTTTAATATGTGTCAAGTGGTATTTATTGAACGGCGGGTTTTGGCTGATGAACGGCGAAAACAATTTATGTTTATGATGTGGAATGCAGGATTTTCAAACACGAATCAACGTGAATCACCATTAAAATTCCGTGAATTTATTTGTAATGCTGTTCTTTGTGAGTTGTTGCGACAAAATAAATGCAATTGTGCAACCTTTCAGGTTGTTTCCTCGTGTGACTTTGACTTGCCCCTTCAGGGCGCTTTGCGGAATATGCTCTTTTCACCTATGGCGTCGCATCGCTTTGCCATAGGCTATTTTGAACTGCCCTTTCAGGGCGATTTCCACAAATGCCTTTTTCAAAAATTGTTAATTGTTAATTATTAATTGTTAATTGATTTGGTTTCTCTGCGTTCAACCTACGGTTATGATTGTCGGCCACTTTCAGTGGCTGTTAACACAACAATCGTCATGCCGAATCACCGTCAATTGGCGATTATGGTGTAATCCGGATGCGCTCGGAACCATTCGCGGATGGTCGTCAGCGCCTCTTCGTAATCGTCAGCCTCTATCATGCCCGCTTTCGACACCTTGTATGGATAATCCTGAATCACAGGTGCCAACATTTCCATGATACGGTATCCGCACAATATCTTAACATCAACTGTAGGATTTACCGATGCGCATTTGCATTTGTCTGTCTGCAACATTTCCACGCAAACATCAATGGCTGGTTTCTGCCTTGTGTATATCAACTGCGGGACAATCATTGTCAACAAGTCCTCAGAATAATCGTATGGTATGGCGCTTGCCTTACGTACAATAAAGTCGATGTCCGTCTGCTCTCCAAGTCGTGCCAATGCAAGATGCATGTCCCATTTGAGCTCAACATCGGCTTTCTTGTCCAGAAATTGACGGTTACGAATCTGCAAGCGTCCAATGCCCATTCGTGCCGACAACTTTGCAACTCTCGAATAATATGCTGATTCCCAGTCATCCAACCTGGCTTCAAGTATCTTTTGCGTGACATCGTTAATGTCTGCGGGCAAGAATCCTTCCAAATGACTGATATTTCTGGATGTGACATTCATATCGCCATCAAGTCCTTTTGCCACAAACTCCATTGCCATTTGCCGTTCCGACAGATTTGCAGAAGAAATACCAGCATGGTACATAATGTCATAGGCTTCCTCCACCACTAAAGCGTTTGTATCTTTGGTATATCTTGTCAACTGTTTGGCCAATGTTGCTACATCCGTTGTCTTCCATAAATAATCGGGAGTCGTGTACGTCTTGCCATTGGCTCTGATGCTGTCAAGATACTCTGTAACCTGCGCCATCGACAGCATTGGCATAATCAACACCATCAGCGATGTCAAATAAAAATTTCTCATAAAATGAAAGTTTGTTTATCCCTGAAAAACTTGTGACAAGATAATAAAAAATTGTGTGTAAAAATGATTCAAGACGACACCTTCCCAAGAAGCAAATGTAATGTTAAGAAATGCTTGAAAAACCGTATGAAAAGGTGAAAAAGTTCTTTTACATACCGATTATTGAAATCAGATTGAAGTACTAACAAAACAAGCAATTAACATTACGCGCTAATAGACACTGTTTTAGGAAGAAAATGGAAAAAACTCGCCAGAAAAGAAAAAAAAACAAAATGCCAACTATTTAAATTATAAATAGTTGGCATTTTTAAGAGTACCCCCGCTGAGAATCGAACTCAAATTTAAAGTTTAGGAAACTTCCGTTCTATCCGTTGAACTACAGGGGCAGAACGAGCGCAAAAGTATGAAAATAGTTCTAACTATTCAAAGTTTTTCCGCCTTTCATTGCCTCAACCACAAGTTCAGCCACATCCTTCACTGGCGCTATCTGTGTTCGGTCAAACGTCTTCTTGCAAAGCGGACAGGCCGTAGCCACCACATCTGGCTTGCCAGCGGTAAGCACGTGCATTGTCTGTTCGGCAATTTTCAGTTTGTCGGTCGAAGGAAGCGTCAGGTTGGCAAGGCTTCCGCCACAGCACAGTGAATGCTTGCACTCGTCGGCAACGGGCCTCAACGTGGCCACCTTGTCGAGCACGTTGCGTGGCTGTTGGTAGATGCCACTGCCACGTCCAAGTTCGCAAGGGTCGTGATAGGTTGCCACAATGTCCTGTCGGCTCACTTTTATCTTTCCTTCGGAAATGAGTCGGTCAATATATTCAGTGTGATGCAGTATTTCAATGTCGAGATTGTAGTCTTCCTTGAAAACCTTGTAGCAAATAGGGCACGAGGTGACCAGCGTACGGGCGCCACTGTCGATAATCGACTTGCGGTTCTTCTGCATGAGTTTTTCAGCCGCGTCAGCCTGACCCGAAAGTTTCATCGGACGGCCACAGCAAATTCCGCCGTCGGCGTCCATAAACCAGAACTTGTCGCCCGATGCCTCAAGAATCTCCACCATGGCGTTTTTGGTCTTTGGCACCAAATGTCCCATGCATCCTGTAAAATACACAACATCAACGTGCTCTGCCTCCTTGTTGTCATACGGAAGGACAACATCCTTTGGCGTATAGTTTCCGCGGTGACGCAGACGTATTGCATTCAGGTCGATGCCTACAGGACACACCGATGCGCAACGGCCACACATAAGGCAGTTGTTGGCTTGCGCCGAATGATTCTCCTTGTTGCGGATACGCTGAAGGAAATAAACGGCCTGCGTGTCGTGGTTGCCAAGCATTGTGTTGAGTTGGCAACGGTCGAGGCAGACGCCACAACGAGGGCACGACAGCACCATCACCTCCTCAAGTATCGGGTTGTCGGGCTTCAGTTTTATTCCCCAGTTACGGAAGAAGATAAGCACCATTTCAGTAGGAATGTGCATGTAACGGCTGAACGGCAGTCCGAGGAAGAACACGCACAATACGCTCGAATAGCCCCACCAGAGCACATATTCAATCCTGTCAAGAGGAAGAAAGGCTGCCATTGCCGAGCCCACCGTTCCCGTCAGGAAACCGCCAGTGCCGTTAAGTCCGCAAGTGGCACTTTCGGCAAGCAGGCGCATTGGGAATATTAGCCACAATGCATAAAGCACAACCTTGTCGCGCAGACGCAGTTTGGTGGTGCTCTTCATTCCGACAATGCGCTTGTAGAAACGCTTGACAATGGCCACCATTACGCCCGAAAGCACAAGCAACAGCGAAGCGTCCATCAACTGCACGAATCCTTTTGCAAAGAAGAATTCCTCATCGTCAGGAACAAAATAGACAAAGAAGATAGGAAAATAGAACGGTGCCGAACCACCCATGTAGATATGCCCCTCGAGCGCGCCAATGACAATGAGCAGGAACCAGCCAAAGGCCAGGCTCATGTGCATGTAGCCGAGTCGCCTGTTCACAAGGAACATCTTGCGGTGAATGAGGCTCTCGAGGAAAATCTCCTTAATGGCCTTCAGGCTTTTTATGCTGAACAATCCACGCAGGATTTTCAGTTTGTCGTCGCGGTCGAAATACCAAACCCAACTTGAATACTTCAGTATCAAGTAGGCGAACAACAGGCTCATGCCTATTGTAAAGGGCAAGACGAATATGTCAAATGGTGTCTGATTCATTTTTCAAAATGGCTTCACGGGTTTTCAGCATCACATTTCTAATGTTGACGCCACGCGGGCAGACCAAAGTGCATTTTCCGCAGAGCATGCAGTTGCTGATATCCTTGCGCAATTGGGCATACTCGCCACGTTGCAGCAAGGTATTCAGTCGGCGTATGTTGAACGAGGGTTGCAGGTTGCCAGCCGAGCACGTTGAAGTGCAGGCACCACAAGCCATGCAGATGCGCAACGACGGCTCCTGTTCGAGCACGAAGTCGCGAATCTCCTTGTCGTTCTTGTCGTAGTTGATACTCTGCGCTTTGGCGATTGAAAACCCCCACATGTCTCTATTGTCTGTTTAGGTAGGTTCTATAAATTGATTCCGAGAGATTCTTGAATTTTTATATAGCCCATTTAGTAATATTTATATTTTATACGGTGAATTTATAGGACTCGCCGTTAGATATTGGTGTATTGAGAATGCCGATGCACGGGCATTGGCAATGGTGTCGATAATGTTCATTGGCGCTGTGCAGGCTCCTGCCGTAAACACTCCGTCAACATTGGTGTTGTTGTATAGCAGGTAGTTGTCGGTCGATTTGAAGAATCGGTTTTCGCCTTGCTCTATATTGAGCAGGCTGGACAACTTGTTGTCGGTATGGGCCTCCATTCCGCACATCAGCACAAGCAGGTCGGTCTTCATACGCAGAGGCTTGCCAATGAGCGTGTCTTCCGCCTTTATTTGAATCTCGCCGTCGATGTTGGCGGCTGCTTCCGATATTTTTCCGCGGATAAATGTCACCTTCCATTTTTCCTGCGCCTCGCGGTACAGTTCCTCGTAATAAGGCCCAAACATACGGATATCCATGTAGAAGCAGAACACTTCAGTTTCAGGGTGGCGCCTCTTTATCTCGATAGCCTGCTTGACGGCTGTCACACAGCACACTTTTGAGCAATAGTGATTGCCTACCTTCTCGTCGCGCGAGCCCACGCAATGCAGCATTATGACACGTTTTGGCGTTGCACCCAGAGGTGTCTTGAGGCTGTTTTCCTTGAGCATCGCCTCAAGTTCGAAACTGTTTATCACACCAGGATAGATGCCGTAGCCGTATTCCTCCTTTCGTGATGCGTCAAACAGTTTGAACCCTGTAGCCATGAGAATGGCGCTTGCGGTCAGTTCATCGCCCTTGTTTGTCTTCAGAATGAAGGCATAACCTTCCTTGTGACAATCCACAACCTCCGTATTGACGTGTGTCTCAATGTTTTCATTTTCAATATGAGAAAGCAGTTCACAAAGCACCTCATCGGCAGGGCGCTTGTCGGGAAACAGATTGTACATTAGGTTCAGATGCCCGCCAAGGCGCGAATCCTTTTCAATAACAATGGCGTGGTAACCCAATTGGGCGAGACTTGCGGCCGCTTCGATTCCTGCAGGTCCGCCACCTATTATTGCTATGTTTTTGCGTTGCATGGTTAAAAGCAGGCTTTAGGTTCAGTAATTAATGGTTTGTCCAGACGGCGCTTGTCGTTCTTGTCGTACTTGACGCCAAGTTTGTCGAGCAGTGGCTCAACATCCACTTGATGCATCTGAAGTCCGAGGTCCCAAGGGTCGTAGCCAAGCACCAGTCCAGCCATCTCCTCGTATGTGAGCACTGGAATTCCCTGATTGTTCTGTCCGTAGGTGGTGCCTTCCATTTGCTGGATTGTGTATTGCCAACGGTCGAGGAACATTGAGCAGCCAGGGCAGTTTGCCACTATGAAATCAGGCTTGTACGGTGCCATTGACTCCAGTTTCTTCTTTGAATTGGCAACTGAATAGCCACGGTTGGCCTGGACCAGATAGTTGCGGAATCCGAAACCGCCGGCGAATCCATCTCTGAATTCGTTGATGAGCGTTTGGTTGTTTTTGAGTTGCAAAATCTCTGCCTTTGCATCTCGCAAGGCTTGGTCGGTCTCAAATTGCCAATGTCCCTGAAGCAATGCTCTCGTGGCTTGCCCATCCTCCTTGATTGCGTTGACGATGTCGCACGCATGTCTTTGGGCCTCGTATGCGGTGCTTGCAAATCCTTGTTGGATGCCATTGGCGATACCTGTGAATCTCTCTTGAACTTGCGCAGTCTGTCTCTCGGTAGCCAATTGGTTCTCGTAACCCATCTTCAAGATTGATTGTTGGGTATTGCAACAACAATTTTGAATTGCCGCAGTCAAATCTTTGTTGCCCATCAAGACAGCATTGATCACTTTCTCTGCTGAGAAACCAACTTGACCAGCAACTTGCGTGATGGCGTTCTGCACCCCAC
>CALABN010000192.1 GCA_937885735.1 uncultured Bacteroidota bacterium
CTTCAGTCTGCGCAATGCGCTGCACAGGAACGCCTGTCATCATGGCAACCACTTCAGCCACGTTGTCGGCAGTCACTGTCTCACGGTGCTTGATAAGGTCGTTTTCCCATTTCTGCTTCTCATTTTCAAGTTGCTCAATGGTTTTCTTTTCGCTGTCGCGATAATTGGCCGCCTCCTCAAATTTCTGCTGTTTAACGGCCTCTATTTTCCTTGCACGTATTTCCTCAATCGACTTCTCAAGGTCGGTAATCTTCTTAGGCACATGAATGTTCGAAATGTGAACGCGTGAGCCGGCCTCGTCCAAGGCGTCAATGGCCTTGTCGGGGAGATGCCTGTCAGAAATGTAGCGAGTGGTCAGTTTCACGCATGCGTCAAGCGCTTCGTCTGAATATGTCACATTGTGGTGTTCCTCGTAGCGAGCCTTGATGTTGTTCAGAATCTCGCGTGTCTCTTCAGCTGATGTAGGCTCAACAATTACCTTTTGGAACCTGCGTTCAAGAGCGCCGTCTTTTTCAATATATTGGCGGTATTCGTCAAGAGTAGTTGCGCCAATGCACTGAATTTCGCCTCTAGCAAGCGCAGGCTTAAGCATATTGGCTGCGTCAAGCGAACCGCTTGCACCGCCAGCACCGACAATGGTGTGGATTTCATCAATGAACAATATTATGTTTGGATTATGCTGAAGTTCGTTCAGAATCGCCTTCATGCGCTCTTCAAACTGTCCACGGTATTTGGTTCCTGCCACAATTGATGCAAGGTCAAGGGCAATAATGCGCTTGCCGAACAAGATGCGTGACACGCGTTTCTGTACAATTCTGATGGCCATTCCTTCAGCAATTGCCGACTTGCCAACACCAGGCTCGCCGATGAGCACCGGATTGTTCTTCTTGCGACGACTCAATATTTGCGCCAAACGTTCAATTTCTGTTTCGCGGCCTACGATAGGATCGAGGCGGTTTTCTTCGGCAGCTTTTGTAAGGTCGATGCCGAAATTGTCAAGAACAGGAGTGTCAGAATTCGATTTAGGCATATTGCCGCCTTTAGAATGCTGCCTTCCGTGAGGTTTCTCAAATGGCTCGTCATCTTCCTCCTCGTCGTCATCGTCAAACATGTCTTTAGGTGCTTGCGTCTTGTGAGGCTCTTCTGCAGGACTTGTAATTATCGACCTTATATTCTGATAATTGATATCCTGTTCGTTCAAAATTGTAGTCACCATGCTGCTTTCGTCACGTAATATTGACAACAGCAAATGACCTGAATCAATGGAGTCGCTTTTCATTGCGCGGGCTTCAAGATAGACTATTGTAAGGACGTGTTCGGCCGCTTTCAGTAACGGAATGTTGTCATCGACACGGGCAGAACCTTCTGGCCGACGAATCTTGTCTTCAATTTTGAGCTTTAGTGTTGGCAGGTCGGCACCAGCACGGTTAAGAGCCTCAATGGCAATGCCTTCGCCGTCACGCAGGATGCCTAAAAACAAATGTTCCGTACCAATATAGTCATTATTCAGTCTTACAGCCTCTTCCTTGCTGTATATCAATATATTATTGATTTTTTGAGAAAAGTCCGAATTCATAGATGCAAAAATATTTATCCAAATGCGAATGTACGTATTTAAACTTATGTATTAGGCGGAATGACAAATCTTTTTTACATATATTTTGAACTTGTCTTTATCAACAATTCACACAGTTTTTTTGTTGATAAAACGTTGTTTTTTGGCCCCTTCTAAATTGTCCCAATTAACCTTTAATGCTAATTTTAGGCGTTTTTGTAAAAAATCGAATATTAACATAATTTTATTATAAATGATTGACGGACAGAAAATTATCAAAATCAATATCGAAGAGGAGATGAAATCTTCGTACATTGATTATTCTATGTCAGTAATTGTAGCCCGAGCCTTGCCAGATGCGCGAGACGGATTGAAACCCGTACACCGCAGGGTATTGTTCGGAATGAATGGATTGGGAAACACTTCTGATAAACCATATAAGAAATCGGCGAGAATTGTTGGTGAGGTGATGGGTAAGTTCCACCCACACGGCGACTCTTCAATTTACGGAACACTGGTACGCATGGCACAGGATTGGGCAATGCGTTATCCTCTTGTCGACGGTCAGGGAAACTTTGGCTCAATCGACGGCGACAGCCCTGCCGCCATGCGTTACACAGAGGCCAGAATGTCAAAGATTGCCGAGGAAATCATTGCCGACATCGACAAGGAGACTGTCGACATGACAATGAACTTTGATGAAACAATTCCAGAACCTACGGTGATGCCGACCAAGATACCTAACCTTTTGGTAAACGGCGCTTCAGGTATTGCAGTAGGTATGGCAACCAATATGCCAACCCACAACTTGTGTGAGGTTGTTGACGGACTATGCGCCACAATCGACAACCCGGAAATCACAACCGACGAATTGATTCATTACATCAAAGGTCCTGATTTCCCAACAGGTGGCATTATCTATGGTGTGCAAGGCATCAAGGATGCTTATGAGACAGGTCGTGGCCGAATTGTAATAAGAGGCAAGGTTGAGATTGAAAATACCGAGCACGGCAAGTCACGCATCGTGATAACTGAAATTCCTTACAACGTCAACAAGGCTGAAATGATTAAGCATACAGCCGAACTTGTCAACGACAAGAAGATTGACGGCATAACAAACCTTAACGACGAATCGGACCGCGAGGGTATGCGCATTGTCTATGACTTGCGCAAGGACGTGGTTCCTTCAGTTGTCCTTAACAAACTGTACAAGTACACAGAACTTCAATCGTCGTTCAGCGTCAACAATGTGGCTTTGGTTGACGGGCGTCCATACACACTCAACCTCAAGGAACTGCTGACAAACTTCATCGAGCACCGCCACGACGTTGTCACTCGCCGTACAAAGTTCGAACTTCGCAAGGCAGAGGAACGTGCCCACATTCTGGAAGGCTTGATTATCGCCAGCGACAACATCGACGAGGTGATAGCTATCATCAAGTCGTCAAAGAACCCTGACGAGGCACGCCAACGGCTTATGGAACGTTTCGGCTTGAGCGACATTCAGTCTCGCGCCATTGTTGAAATGCGTTTGCGCCAACTGACAGGACTTGAACAAGACAAGTTGCGTGCAGAATATGAAGACATCTGCAAACTCATCGAGCACTTGAAGGCATTGTTGGAAAGCAAGGAACTTCGTATGCAACTTATCAAGGATGAGTTGATTGAGATGAAGCAGAAATACGGTGACGAACGCCGTACTGAAATTGTTCCAGACGAAGGCGAATTCAACCCTGAAGACTTCTATGCCGATGAGGACGTTGTAATCACTATATCACATTTGGGATACATCAAGCGTACATCGCTAAGCGAATTCAAGACTCAAGGCCGTGGTGGCGTGGGCTCAAAAGGCAGCAACACCCGCGACGAGGACTTCATTGAGCACTTGTACAGCGCTAATATGCACAGCACAATGCTGTTCTTCACCGAAATGGGACGTTGCTTCTGGCTTAAGGTTTATGAAATTCCAGAAGGAACACGCACATCAAAGGGCCGGGCAATCCAGAACCTTCTGCAAATCGACCCTAATGACCGCGTAATGGCTTACATCAATGTCAAGACATTGACTGACGAGGAATACATACATAACCATTTCATAATGTTGGTATCAAAGCAAGGCATTGTCAAGAAGACAACATTGGAGGCTTACTCTCGTCCTCGACAAAATGGTGTGAACGCCATCAACATCCGCGAAGACGACCAATTGCTCGTTGCAGCGCTTACTGACGGCAAGAACGAGATTATTCTTGGCGTCAAGAGCGGCAAGGCTGTCCGCTTCAACGAACAGGATGTTCGACCAATGGGCCGTAACGCAACTGGTGTCAAGGGTGTTACATTGGTCGGCGACGATGAGGTTGTAGGCGTTGTAAATGTAGGCGAGGAGAAGAACGACATATTGGTTGTATCAGAGAACGGATTCGGCAAACGCTCAAATCTTGATGACTATCGTATCACCAAACGCGGTGCAAAGGGTGTCAAGACGTTGAACATCACCGACAAGACAGGCGACATGGTTGCCATTATGGGTGTGGTTGACGATGAGGACTTGATGATTATCACCAAGAACGGCTTGACAATTCGCCAAACAGTTGCTGAGTTGAGAGTGATGGGTAGAGCTACACAAGGTGTCAAACTCATCAAACTTCGTCCTAACGATGCTATTGCAGCAGTAGAGATTGTTCCTCACCAAGACGAGGAAGAACTTCCTGCTGAGAATGCTGATGGTGAAAATTCAGCCAATACGTCGGCAGAACCAACCGAAGAATAATACATTACGGCAATATTGAAAGACGGGTAGGGTAACTTACCCGTCTTTTTTTTCAATAATATGGAATAGATTCAATTTTAGATTTCTATCTTTGATTAGTATAACTATATTTGCCAACACTTAGAACTAACTTAAAAAACATAGTATATGAAACGTATCGGATTTTTATTGTCTTTGGTTGCCATCAGTGCTACAGCAATGGGCCAAGGCAGCAAGGTGACGAATGCAAGCGTCAATGTAAAAAACGGAGAACTGGACAAGGCTAAAGCTGCCATTGAAGAAGCCATTCTCCATGAAAAGACTAAAGATCAACCTAAAACTTGGATGGTGCGAGGTGATGTTTACAAAGCCATAGCAGAATCAAAGAACCCAGCAATGCAGGCATTGTGCGAAACTCCAACTGCAATAGCATTGCAATCATACAAGAAGGCAATTGCACTAGATGCAAAAGGTAGTTTCCGCAAACAAATCAACGCATCTTTGTCTCTTATGTCATTTACAGTTGCCAACGCTGCATATGATTTCAACGATAAAGACGATTTGGTAAACTCTTTGGATTGCTTCGAGCAGTCACTTGCCATTGACAGCATCACTACACCTGGTAAGGTTGATTCTGTAACCATTTACAATGCCGGCTTAATGGCTGACAAGATTAAAAACTATGACAAGGCCCGTTTCTACTACAACAGATGTATTGAAATTGGTTATAGTGGCGCTATGGCTTATGGTCTATTGGCTAATCTTGATAAAGCACAAGGTGATACCGCAGCATATCTTGCTCAAATTGAAAAAGGCATCAAGGCTTATCCTGACAACTGCAGCTCATTGCTTATAGAACTTATCAACCACTATATTCTACTTGGTCAGTCACAAGAAGCACTTGACTATTTGGCTAAAGCCATTGAACAGGATGGCAACAACCCAACTTACTATTTTTCACAAGGTTCGTTGCTTGATAGACTAGGTAGAACAGACGAAGCCAAGTTATCTTATGATAAGGCCTTGGAAATTAAGCCTGACTATTTTGATGCATGGTTGAATTTGGGCGTTCAGGTTTACAACAAGGCTGTGGAAATGGCAAAGGTTGCCAATGATATTCCAGCAAACAAGCCAAAAGAATATGATGCAGCAATTGCAGCAGCTTTTGAGCAAATGAACCTTGCTGTTCCTTACTTTGAAAAGGCATATTCAATCAAGCCTAATGATGAATATGCAATGCAGGTATTGAAAGAATGCTATTTCAAACTTCGTAGCACTCACCCAGAGTATAACGACAAGTACAATGACATCAAGGCTAAACTTGATGCTGCACCAGCGCAAGAATAATCAAGATTCTCAATAAACATAAAAAAGGCTTCTCAATCGAGAAGCCTTTTTTATTTGGGGTAAATTATTGAATTATATCAATCTGCATCTTCGTCAAGAACCTCAATAAGAAAACTGACAGGACGGAACCCGTCGTTGCAAGAAATCATTGCACTTTGCGGATTTTTCATCCAACCATCATAAAAATTGGAACCGCCATGGCACAATGTCATTACAAAAGGTGACATGCAATCCCATGCAGCCTGGCACAAACCTTCAGGTTTGGCCCAGCCATTTGCTACAAATGTCATACCTTCCTGCATATCACAGGCATGTTCAATTGGATTCTCATATTTTGCGGACAAATCGGCGTAAAATGCCTTGCGAGCCACCGTTATCTTGCATTTTTTCATATTAAAACGTCTTTTTATTCAGTTGTACCTGTTATTGCGCGATACAAGTTGCATCCTACAAAATTGCCTGCAACAATGCTGACGTAGAATACCAGCACGTCAACACAGTTGTCTGCCAAGTATGATGCTGGAACAGTCAAATAGTAGAATCCGTCGGCAACGCAGTGTGGAAAGCCACACATGATGAACAATGGAACGCCAAACAGCAATGGCAGATTTTTGTCCTTGCGGGCAAATGTGACGGCTGTAGTCATGATAAAACCGCAACCAATGGCCAAAATGCCACCTTTAAGCGGACCACAGGCCAGTCGTCCTTCAAGCACTTTCTGCGCAGTTTCCTGCAAAGGCATTGGACTACAACGTGCAATCATTGCAACGGCAAGACAACCGACTAGATTGCCAAAAAGAATAAGAAACAAATCGCCGACTTCGCCTTTCTTGATAAATCCAGCAGTACCTGTGTACAATTTCAACTTGTAATGAACAACTGTCAACAAGCCAAACGCAAATAACACGGCACCGACAATGCTTTTTTCTGCCAAATAGCCAAATCCTGCTATTCCAATGCAAACGCCAGCCAAAAAGGCGGAGCGGAGTAATTTGAATGTATCTTTCATAATATGTGAATTTGTCCAAAAATAACTATTTCAATGTCTATAATTGAGATTATTAAGCATATATTTGGAATAGATACACACAAGTAAATAACAATATCATGAAACAATCAAGATTTGCCTGCACAATGGTTGCAGCTCTCATCGGAGTAAGCGCTTTCGCGCAATTTCCACAACGTGAACCACTGCCAGAAGGCTCTGTTGCACCAGTTACCAACATAAACAGGAACGGCTATCCGCGTATTTTGAGCGACAACAGCCTGTCTTTCCGACTTAATGCACCTGATGCAAAATTGGTTCAAGTTGACATTTGCGGAACAAAATACGATATGAACCGCGACGAAAAAGGGTTGTGGACAGTGGTAATTCCTGCTCAAGTGCCTGGCTTCCATTATTATGCGCTTGTTGTTGACGGGGTTTCAATAAACGATCCTGCAAGTGAGACTTTTTATGGCTGTGGAAAGATGATGACTGGCATCGACATTCCTGAAGCCAATACAGATGATTTTGAAATCAAGGACGTTCCTCACGGTGAGGTCCGTCAGGTAAATTATTTCTCGAAAGTCGACAACGAATGGCGACCATTGCTTGTTTACACGCCTGCTGGATATAACGAGAGCACCGACCGCTATCCTGTAGTTTATATCCAGCATGGAGGAGGCGAGGACCATCGTGGTTGGGTTCAGCAGGGCAGATTGGCAAATATTATGGACAATTTGATTGCCGACAAAAGGGCTGTCCCGATGATTGTTGTTGCATCAAACAGCAATATTCAGACTCGCAGTGCTGGCGGTCCTGCCTATTCGGCACAAGGCATGAGTGGGTTCCGTGCTGAAATGGTTGACAACATCATACCCTTTGTCGACAAGAACTACCGCACAATAGCCGACCGCAAGTCACGTGCAATGTGTGGATTGTCAATGGGTGGCGGACAATCGTTCTATGTTGGATTATGCTCACCTGACGTTTTTGCCAATGTCGGCATATTCTCTACGGGAATGTTTGGCGGAATAGCAGGTGCTGCAAATTTCGATTTGGAGAAGGAGTGCCCTGGAATACTTTCCGACACCAAGACATTCAATTCGCAACACGATGTGTTCTACATCAGTTGCGGAGAACAAGACCCTCGCATCACCTACAACAAGGCCATTGTTGAGAAAATGCAGCAAGCAGGCGTAAATGTTCAGTTCAATTCGTTTGCAGGCGACCACGAATGGCAGCCTTGGCGTAAGTCGCTTGTCGACTTCGCACAGAAGCTTTTCAAGTAAACTTACGAAAAGAAACGGATAATTAAGTTAATATCAAGCATCTATGAATTAATTCATAGATGCTTTTTTTGTTTGACAAATAATAAATCAATCATATTGTGTTGCACTCAATTATATTCTACAAGCATCATCGTGTTTTAATATAATTACAGTAGAGTATTAATGTTTTTTTTATTAAAAAATTGATATATAATTATTATCCATTATGAATATTGTTTTTATTTTAGAAAATTGCAATATTTGCAAAAAACTAAAATAGATTTTGAGATGAATAGAGATTTTTATCTGCAAAAACTAATTTCACACCAACATAATCAACGAATTAAAGTCATAACAGGAATACGTCGTTGCGGGAAATCATATCTGTTATACAATCTATTTAAAAATCATCTTTTAAACAATGGAATAGACCAATTGCATATCATAGAAATAGCTTTAGATGATCGAAAAAACAAAAAATTACGCGATCCTGATGAATGTTTAACATACATCAATAGTAAAATCAATGACAACAAGATGTATTATGTGCTTCTCGACGAAGTGCAGTTAATGGCAGAATTCGAAGACGTGCTGAATTCGTTGCTTCATATCGAAAATGTAGATGTTTACGTAACAGGAAGCAATTCAAAGTTTCTTTCAAAAGATGTTATAACAGAATTTAGAGGACGAGGTGACGAAATACACATTAATCCGCTGACATTTGCAGAGTTTTATGAAACCTGTAGCCATATGCAATGGAATGAGGCATGGGAATTGTATTATACGTATGGTGGACTTCCATATGTGGCTTTGTTGAGTGATAAAGAAGAAAAAGTCCGATATCTAAAAAATCTTTTCAAGGAAACATATATAAAAGACATTATTGAACGGTATAACATCAGAAACGATTTAGAGTTGGAGAATCTGCTGAATATAATTTCATCCTCAATAGGTTCACTAACAAATCCGCAAAAGCTTGAAAAAACATTTCAATCAAACAATAAGTCAAGTTTAACCGCTGCAACTATAAAGCAATATCTTGACCATTTTGAAGATGCTTTTATAATTGAAAAGTCAGAGCGTTACGATATAAAGGGGAAGAAGTACATAAGCACACCAAGCAAGTATTATTTTTCGGATTTAGGATTAAGAAATGCTCGCCTTAATTTTCGACAACAAGAAGAAACACACATAATGGAGAATGTGATTTACAATGAATTGCGTGCTAGAGGATTTGATGTTGATGTTGGTGTTGTTGAAATAAACGAACGTCAAGATGCGGGCAATTACGTCAGGAAGCAAATTGAGATTGATTTTATCGCGAACAAAGGAAACGAGAGATATTATGTTCAGTCTGCATTTGCCCTTTCTTCAAAGGAAAAAGAGTTGCAAGAGAAACGACCATTTTGTAGTGTGAATGATTCTTTTAAGAAAATCATTGTTGTCAAAGACAACATACTGCTCCGTAGAGATGACAATGGAGTAATAACAATGGGCATAAGACAATTTCTTCTAGAAAGAAACAGTCTTGAATTATAAGATTATATAACAAATGACAAACCCACGGCTTCAAATGAAACCGTGGGTTTATTTTATTGTCAGTCATGTATTTCCGTCTATTACTTGAACAATTGCTTTACGGTAAGTTCAAGATAATCACGGCAGTTCATCCAAGTGTGACCTCCACCAGGGAAATAGGTGTTGTGCTTGATACCCTTGTCGGTAAGGGACTTGTCAAGACCACGTGATGCTTCAACAAGAAAATCTTCAGTGCCACAGCACAATTGCATCAATTTCAGACTGCTTTTCAACGTTTCTGGTGATGCGTATGTGCCATTGTCAAAGTTGGTGTTGTATTCCTCTCCAAATATTGCAGGCGCAAAAGCGGCAACCCAGTGGAACTTGTCAGGATTTCCAAATCCTGTGGCCAATGTCTGGCGACCGCCAAGCGAGAAACCTGCAATGGCGCGGTTGTCGGCATCAGTCTTAACCTTGAAATTTGATTCAACGTAAGGAATGACATCGTTAAGGATTTCCTTGACAAAATTGTCAGTTCCCATAACGTTAGGGTTTGATTGCATATTGCGCATACTCATCTCTGGATTTGGATTTGCGTATGGCATAACCACAATCATCTTGTTTGCAAGTCCTTGTGCAATAAGGTTATCCATAATGTTGTTCATTTGCCCCACCTTGAACCACGTTTCGTATGTGTCTGTCATTCCGTGAATTAGGTAAAGCACTGGATATGTCTCGTCAGATGCAGGATTGTAGCCTGCTGGAGTATAGATGCACATAGGACGGTCAAATCCGTAAGTACTTGAATGATAGAATCTGTATGATACTTTGCCGTGTTCAACATCTTGTATGTCCTGCATTGAAGGTGCTTCACCACGAACATCGACAAGACTGTACTTGAAATTCTCATTAGGGAAAATGTGCATATTGTTCGGGTCGGCTACTTGAGTGCCGTCAATTTGGAAGGCATAAGGATAAATATCTGGCACATCAGGTTTTACAGTTATTGACCATACACCTTTGTCATCCTTTTCCATTGGCTTTGTACCATTGAACATCTGGCATTCCAATTCAACTTTGGCGGCGTTTGGAGCAAGGCAACGGAAGGTTACAGAGCCGTCGGCATTGTATTCTGGCGATTTGACGCCTGCAGGGAACAAATTGGCCATTAGAGCAGGAGTAAGGCGCGATTCCTCGCCACCTGCTGCCGAAGCCAGACGCACTTTTTCAGCCTCGTCAAGACTCATGCCTTTTTCAGCATCAATGACTTCCTGATCCTGGAACAACAGGCGGAACGACTTGTCAAGCCAGTAGCGCGCATTCATCCATGTGTGTCCAAACTTGTCGTAGGTGAATTCCTTGATGTTCTTTATGCCGTTTTTGTCAAGAATGTTCATCAAGTCTTTTGAGTTGCCGTAAAGGAAGTCGTCAGTGCCGATACCTGACCAGAAAAGGTGGATTTTGGCGTTGATTGAATCGGCATTGTCGAACTGGTTAGGACGGATTTGTGTGAATGAACTGTATGAACATAGGTAAGAGAATTTGTCCAAATTGGCCAGTCCTATTGACAGACCTTGATTTCCGCCACGTGAAAAACCGCCAATGCCACGGTGGTCGGCATCGTTGATTGTACGGTAATTTTTCTCAATGAAAGGCATCAGCACTTCTACAAAATCCTTGTTGAAGTTGTATCCGCCAAACATGCCGAATCCACCAAATGCGCCACCTTCGGTTGCTGGCTGACGTTCAGTCTTGAGCAGGGTGGGATTGCCGTAAGGAAGTACAAGAATCATCTCTTTTGCCTTTCCTTCTGCAATCAGGTTGTCAAGTATGTTGTTCATCTTGCCGACCTTGAAGTAAACCTCTTCAGTATCGGTTGTGCCACTAATGAGGTACATTACAGGATACGATTTGCCTTGATTTTCCTTGCTATCGTAAAAAGGTGGTGTATAGATAATTACAGGTATATACATACCCAAGTCAGGCGACCAGTAGTTGAGATAGTCCACGTTGCCGTGAGGCACTTCTTTCAATGCCTGAATAAGGTTGCCGTCGCCACGCATATCGAGCAGGCTGTTCTTGAAAGTCTCGTTAGGGAACCACTCGGCGCACTGAGGGTCCATGACGCTGATACCGTCGACAGTGAAGTGGTAAGGGTAGATGTCGGGCACTGCAGGTCCAACAGTAACGGACCAAACGCCATTTTCGCCTTTGACCATGTCGGCGTCGCCACCAAACTGTGTCCATATTTTCACTTCTTTGGCGTTTTGGTTACGGTAGTTGAAAGTCACTGTGCTGTCGGCATTCATTACCATTGACTTGACTTGCGCAAACATTCCACGTGGAGGTTGCGCTGAAGCTTGCAGTGCAATGGCTGTCATTGCCAATAGCAAAGCTGGTTTTTTCTGAATAAAGTTCATATTATTACTTTTTAAGGTTGATAATCTATTTTGCCCATTCTTTTCCTTCATCAGTCCTGCGCCAGGTGAAATAGCCGTCAAGAACGTTCAATGCACTTTCTGAAGGCACAGGTCCAACAAATGGCTTTGGTCCTGTAAGGTTCATCACTTGAGGATTTTCGTTGGAAAACACTGGCCATTCTGCCAAATCAGAATCAGGTCCGTTTGGATTGCCATATTTTGCAAAGTTGGTCCAGTATTCGCCCATTGCCTTCGACAAGGCAATGTCAGTTTCTGACGAGTTATTGTCATCGAGATGTTGGAATACAAAACCGACGTCTTGTCCATGTGGTGAACCAGCGTCAGGGTCAGGATTGTTTGGATGTTGGTCAAAATAATAAAGGTAAACGGGTGATTTTCCAGTCTTTGTCTGCAATCGTGCCCACGACCATGTCTGCCAGCCAAAAGCAGCGTCTCGCATCAAGTCACGCGCTGTCTTGCTGACCTTGCCGTCCTTCATAGGATATGCTTCAAGCAATTGTTCGGCAAACTTGCCGTAACGCTGGTTGACACTTGCAATATGCGATTCGGGTGTACTTGAAACACCAAATGAGAAACTTGCGCCTTCATCGGAGTTGTAGCCAATCAAAACAGGTACGTCATTGTATCTTCCCTGTTCATATAGTTCATATTGGTCGCCAGGAATTACATAGCCGTCGACTATAGGCCATGCACCGCCACCATTCATTCCCATTGCCACGAACTTTTGTGCGTCCATTGCCCTCAATTCTGCCAACGATGAGGCACCAAGGCTGTTGGCGGCATTGACACAGTCGTTTTCGGCTTGAGCCAATGTCTTCATATTCTCGCCAGGATAAGTTGTTTCGCGTGTCGGGCCAAACGAGC
>CALABN010000193.1 GCA_937885735.1 uncultured Bacteroidota bacterium
AGCTGGTTCAGAGCATCTGCCTTACAAGCAGAGGGTCGGGGGTTCGAATCCCTCAGCGCCCACCAAACAAAGCCTTACAATTTACGTTGTGAGGCTTTTTTTATTTCGTATGTGTCACTTTCGGCTTTGTTAGTTACATTTGCCACGAACAAAAAATTAAAATAAAATGAAACCTACACTATTGATATTGGCTGCTGGAATGGGCAGCCGCTATGGTGGCCTCAAGCAACTCGACCACCTTGGAACATCGGGCGAAACCATTATGGACTATTCAGTATTTGATGCCGCAAGAGCCGGATTCGGCAAAGTGGTGTTTGTGATTCGCCGTAGTTTTGAGGCTGAATTCCGCGAAATGTTCATAAAGAAACTCGAGGGCAAGATTGACGTTGAACTTGTTTATCAAGACCTTGACAACATACCTGCAGGATTCGAGATTCCCGCCGACCGTACCAAACCTTGGGGTACAGGCCACGCAATCCTTATGGCAAAGGACGTAATCAACGAGCCTTTCGCCGTAATAAACGCCGACGACTTTTATGGCGCAAACGCCTTCAAGGTAATGGCCGACTTCCTTACCAACGGCGTATCGGAATCGGTTTATGCAATGAACGGCTACCAACTGAACAAGACTCTTTCTGAATTCGGAACAGTGGCCCGAGGCATCTGCTCGGCCGACGCAAATGGATTCCTGACCGACATAAAGGAACGCACAAGCATAGAGCGCAAGGCTAACGGCAAAATCGTCTTCACTGAAAACGGCACAGAAACCGAACTTGACGAAAATGTTCCTGTATCGATGAACTTCTGGGGCTTCGCTCCCAACCTGTTCAATCATCTCGAAGAAAAGTTCACAGCATTCCTGAAGGCAAACGCCTCAAACCCCAAATCGGAATTCTACATTCCGTTTGTGGTTGACGACCTTATGAAGGAAGGCAAGGTAAAGACAAAGGTGTTGCCTGCCAACTCAACCTGGTTCGGCGTAACCTACAAGGAAGACAAGCCATCGACAATGGCCAAAATCGCCGAATTGGTAAAGCAAGGCGTCTATCCTGAAAAATTGTGGTAATAACAGTTTCTCACAATATGCAAAAAAGGCTTCAACCTGACGGTTGAAGCCTTTTTTGTATGCCGTGCGGTACTAATCTATTCAACAAATCCCTTCCTGCGCAGCAAGTTGTTCGGGTCTGGTTGCTTGCCACGGAACTTGACGTAGAGCGTCATCGGGTCGTCAGTGAAGCCACGCTCAAGAATGTTCTTGCGCAGACTTGTGGCGACTTCCTTATTGAACACGTCGCCAGTCTCCTTGAATGCGGCGAACACGTCGGCATCGAGAACAGCGGCCCAAGTGTAACTATAATACCCCGCCTCATAGCCTGTAGTGAATATGTGGCTGAAATTGGTGCTACGGTAGCGGACAATTATCTCCGGAATCATTCCCATACGTTCCATTGAGGCTTTTTCAAACACCTCTACATCAATGGTATCTGCATTTGTCAGCAAATGGTAGTCCATATCAAGAATGGTTGCCGACAGAAGTTCAGTCATTACAAAGCCTTGATTGAAGGTGCTTGCACGCTGAAGGCTCTCGATAAGCGAATCGGGAATAACCTCGCCAGTAATATAGTGTTTTGCATAAGTACGCATCACTTCGGGCTCATAGCACCAGTTTTCCATCAACTGCGACGGCATCTCGACAAAATCGCGTGGCACGTTTGTTCCTGAAAGTCTGCTGTATGTGCATCTCGAAAGGAATCCGTGCAGAGCGTGTCCGAACTCGTGGAATAGTGTCTCAACCTCGTCCATAGTCAGCAACGAAGGCTTATCGGCTGTAGGCTTCGTAAAGTTGCAGACATTAATAATAATAGGACGCACATCGACACCGTTCTCTACATACTGTTCCCTAATGTTGTTCATCCAAGCGCCAGCACCCTTGCCTGCACGCGGGAAATAATCGCCATAGAAGATGCCCACCAGCGAACCGTCGGAATCGCTCACCTTGAACACTTCCACATCAGGATTGTAGACTGGCATGCCCTCAAGTTTTTCAAACTTCAGGCCATAAAGTCTTGATGCCAAATCAAATGCACCCTGACGGACATTCTCGAGCTTGAAATATGGCTTAAGCGACTCCTCACTCACATTGTATTTTTGCTTACGAAGCTTTTCGGCATAATACCACCAATCCCACGCCTCTAGTTTCTCGCCTTTGCCTTCGGCATCCATAAGACGCTGAAGTTCGGCAACCTCCTTTTTAGCTTGTTCCAACGAAGGGTTCCAAACGCTTGGAAGAAAATCCATTACTGTTTTAGAATCCTTGGCCATTGAAGTTTCAAGAATCATATCGGCTGGATTTTCGTAGCCGAACATCCTTGCCTTCTCTATACGCAGGCGCATTGTCTGGTTTATAACCGACTTGTTGTCGTTCTCATTGTTGTTGTTGCCACGCATTGAATAAGCGATTAGCAGTTCCTTACGCAAATCGCGGTTGTCGCAATACTGCAACACTGGAATGAAACTTGGCTTATGCAATGTAAACAGCCATTTGCCAGGCTGTCCAGCCTTACTGGCCTCTTCGGCGGCGGCATCCTTTATGCCTTGTGGCAGGCCTTGCAACTGCGACTCGTCGTCAATCCATTTTTTGTACGAATTGGCCTCGGCCAAAACATTGGCGCTGAACTTAAGGTCGAGCAGGCCCAACTCCTTGTTTATCTCACGCAAGCGTGCCTTCTGCGAATCGTCGAGTTCGGCACCGCTTCTGACAAACGACTTGTATGTACACTCAAGCAGACGTTTCTGTTCGCCTGTCAAGTCAAGCGAATCGCGCATCTCGTAAACGGTCTTGATACGGCTGAACAACTTTGTGTTGAGTTTTACATTGTCGGAATGGGCCGACATCATAGGCGAAATCTTTTTGGCTATGGTGTCAAGGTCGTCGTTGGTATCGGCCGAACGCAGATTGTAGAACACACCCGAAACACGGTTCAGCAACTTGCCTGTGTTGGTCATTGCCTCAATGGTGTTCTGGAAAGTCGGTTTTTCGGGATTGTTGGCAATGGCCTCAATCTCTGCAGAATCCTGCCTGATGCCCTCTTCGAAAGCAGGCATATAATGCTCAACCTTGATTTTGTCGAAAGGTGGGACGCCATAAGGCGTTGAATATTCTTCAAAAAATGGATTATTGTCGCTCGCACACGAACCTAACATTACCGTCATACTGCTGATTATTAAAAATTTGCAATTCATTTTAGTAAATATTTTTTCATAATATCGATTCCGAAATATACATTTTTTAAGAATGAAGGAAAGATTATTTCGCCATAATGACACAAATGACGTGTTTTTCAATGCCTGTGAAACAAAAAACCGGATTCGCCAAATGGGTTTTCTGTCGCCGTACACAATTCACAATCATCAGTACGTAAAAATTTAGCGGACAACAATTTTTTGCATTACATTTGCAACCCAAAAGTCGAAAAATGTCAACATTATGATAGATTACAGCGAAGTATGTCTGGACCAAATAGTTGTGCACAACATTGGAAGCAGACCCGAAGAACAAGGCGTGCGTCTTTCGAAAGCCCCAACCAACATTATGGACGAGACTGCCGAAGACATTTTGAAAACATACTTCCTGTCGCATTTCAAGACTGAATACTTCTACGGGTTCGTCCACAACACCGACTTGCAGTTGAACGATGTTTACAACTTTGTAAGTCAAGTATTTGACGATATCAATCAATTCTATCAGCAATCGACAAACCTGGCCTGGCTCCTGTACGAGAAATCGAACAACCAGAAGATTAAGACAGGCGAGTTCTATATGGCGCATTTCAGCAACATCCGCGTCGATGACCAACTGGTTGACGCCATTGGAATCTTCAAATCGGAAAACAAGGACACATATATAAAGGTATGCCAGCAGGGCGATAATTACGACGTTGAATACGAAAACGGCATCAACATAAAGAAACTCGACAAGGGTTGTCTAATACT
>CALABN010000194.1 GCA_937885735.1 uncultured Bacteroidota bacterium
CCGGGAGTAGGAAGTATGATGTCGAAGCGCCTGATTTCGTACGCAGGCGGTGTGAAGGAACTGTTTGGAAAGAAAGGCAGGGAACTGCAACACATTCCAGGCATAGGTGAGAATCTGGCTGATGTCATCACAAAGGAAGACTATTACCGCAAGACCGACGAGATGCTTGAATTCTCACAAAAATACGGCATCGACATTCTTACGTGGTACAGCAAGGACTATCCTGAACGGCTGAAGTTGTGCGAGGACAGTCCGTTGGTGCTTTTTGTGAAAGGCCAGCCAATCGACCCCAAAAAGAAGTATCTGGCCGTTGTCGGCACACGCAACGCGACGCCTCGCGGACAGGCATTCTGCAAGGAACTGCTTGAGGAGATTCACAGCCACCGAACCGACGTATGCACAGTGAGCGGGCTTGCCTACGGAATTGACATTGCAATGCACAAGGCTTCCGTCGATTTAGGTGTGCCAACCTACGGCGTGCTGGCTCACGGTCTCGACACTATTTATCCGACTGCCCATCGCGACATTGCCACGGCGATGCTCAAGGAGGGCGGGCTTGTAACAGAGTTTTTCCCGAAGGTGTTCCCCGACAAGACTAATTTTGTCCGTAGAAACCGCATCATTGCCGGCTTGAGCGATGCAACTCTTGTGGTGGAGTCTGACGTCAAGGGCGGGGCTCTGATTACAGCGCAGTTGGCCAATTCTTACAACCGCGACGTGTTTGCGTTGCCTGGCCGCAATAGCGACAAATATTCTTCAGGTTGCAACATGCTCATAAAGACGTGTCAGGCCAACCTGATTGAGTCGTTTGCCGACATTGAGTATTTCCTCAATTGGGACAACCAGCCTAAAGCCATACAGAAACAATTGTTTGTGGAACTTGATGCTGAAAGCCAGAAAGTGTATGATGCCTTGCAGAACGATGATTTGCCGATAGATGCCATTTGCCGTGTCACTGGAATGACAATGCCTAAAGTGTCATCGTTGCTTTTGCCTATGGAACTGAAAGGTTTGGTAAAGGGCTTGCCTGGCAAGGTTTACACCAGGTTGTAGGCATCAGTTGTGGGCAAAGGCCAGTGTGGCCACGCTTATCTTTACATTTGGAAATCGGCTCAAAAGCGCATTTGCACAGCCCTCTATGGTAGCGCCAGTTGTCAGCACGTCATCTACAATCAGCACGTGCTTGCCGTTGAGGTTGGTCGCGGATGTTGCCTCAAACACCTCTTTTACGTTTTCCCACCGTTCGAGCCTCGATTTTTTCGTCTGTGTTTCCGTGAACGTCTTCCGAATTAGCGAAGTGGTGTTGACTGGCACTTTCATTGATTGCGAAAGGCCGTTTGCAATCATCTCGCTTTGGTTGTAGCCACGGATTTTCAGTTTGTCGGGGTGGAGAGGCACGGGTATAATGGTGTCGAAGTGAGTGAATTCGGGCTGACTCATAAGGTCCGTTCCGAATCTTTTGCCCAAAAAGATGCCAATGTCGCTTCTTCCTTTGTATTTCAACTTGTGGAGCATATGCTGAAAGTCGCTGTTTTTTACAAAGAAGAAATATGATGTGGCGACCTCAATCGGGACCCGTCCCCAAAAGCATTTTTCGACAAGGTTCTTGCGCACTTTGTGGAAGTTGGTCTTTGGCATCTTCATTGAGCAACTTGTGCACAGGATTTTCTCGCCACGCACCAGAGCGGTGTCGCACGCACAGCAGGTTATTGGGTAGAACAGCGACAATAGGTCGTGTGTCAGGTCCAATATGGTGCTTTTCAGTCCCATAATGTCAAATGACTCTGTTTATGAGCCTTAACTTGTGAGTGTACGAGTTCAGTTCGTGATTGAAGATGCCTTGGTGGTCGATGCTGTCGATGCGCACTCTGCCTTGCGATGCGTGAATGATTCTTCTGTCAGATGCAATCAGTCCAACGTGGATTACCTTTCCCTCGTCGTTGTCAAAGAAGGCCAGGTCGCAAGGTTGGGCGTTGTCGATGAATGGCACCGCATTGCCAACCATTGCCTGTTGCGAGGCGTTGCGAGGCAGTTGGATGCCAACAGTGCTGAACAGCACCTGTGTAAGGCCAGAGCAGTCGATTCCCAACATTGTCTTGCCACCCCAAAGGTATGGAGCGCCGATTAGCGATTCGGCAAGAAGCATAATGTTTTCGCTCTTGCTGTCGTAACTTGTGCTGTCGGAATAATATGAATAAATGTGGTTCCCCACTTCCATATTGAAGTTTGGCCCCGAACCGTAAAGGATTGCGCCTGCGGGCAGAGGCAGTTGCCATTTTTCATCAACAATGATGAAGTCGAGAGGACGTCGGGCCACGTGTCGTTTTTCTGATAGCAGGCGGTCCAGTTGCCAGCCAACCACAGGAGTCAGCAGTTTGCTGTTAATCCAGCCTTCGGCGTTGTCGGTCTTGTTTACTATGTGCGACCAGTTGCCGTTAGTTTCCAGGACGTTGTACATCTCGCCAAAGAGCAGTTGCGTTTCCATTTCGGCACCTTCGCTTGGCTCGGTGCGGACGGGGATAAGGCATTGATTGCAAAAATATGTAGTTTCCATTTTGAAATAACAATGCGGTAAGATAGTCATATCTGCCAAAAACAACAAGCCCCGAATCGTTTTGACTCGGGGCTTGTGTGAAAAAATATTTCAATTAGAAAATGAAGTTCGAACTGATTGAGCGTTCTTGATATACGCTTTTGATTGTGTTTGCGAACAAGTCGGCAACTGACAGTACGGTGATTTTGCTGCATTCCTGCTTCAAAGGAATGGTGTCTGTAGTGATGACTTCGCAGATAGGAGAATCCATCAGTCGCTCGTAGGCAGGACCTGAAAGGATAGGGTGTGTAGCCATTACACGGACACTGCTTGCGCCTTGGTCCATAATAACTTGTGCGGCCTTGGTGATTGTGCCGGCAGTATCAATCATATCGTCGATGATAACCACATTGCGGTCCTTGACGTCGCCAATGATGCGCAACTCGTCAACAACGTTGGCTTTGGCACGGTGCTTGTGACCGATTACCATAGGTGCGTTGAGGTATTGCGAATAAGCGTTGGCACGTTTTGAGCCACCCATATCAGGAGCGGCAATTGTAAGGTTTTCAATATTTTGACTGCGCAAGTATGGAACAAATATCGAAGATGCGTACAAATGGTCAACTGGGAGGTTGAAGAATCCTTGGATTTGGTCAGCGTGAAGGTCCATTGTTATTACACGCGAAACGCCAGCCGTAGTCAGAAGGTCGGCAACCAGTTTGGCGCCAATTGAAACTCTTGGACGGTCTTTGCGGTCTTGACGTGCAAACCCGAAATACGGCATTACTGCAATGATTTTATATGCAGATGCACGTTTTGCTGCGTCAATCATCATTAACAATTCAAGCAGGTTGTCGCTTGGTTGGAATGTAGATTGAATGATAAAGGCATTGGCGCCTCGCACTGTTTCTTCGTATGAAGTTGCAAATTCGCCGTCGGCAAAATGTTGCACCAAAGTGCGACCTAATGTCAAACCATAACTGTCGGCAATTTTTTCAGCAAGATAACGTGTTGCGGTACCCGAAAATAATTTTATTGGCGCTGATAACATAATGTATTGATTTTCAGATATTTGTTTTTGTATATCACCACGAGCAAAATTATAAATAATTTGCTTTGCTCTATGTTTTTTTTAAAACATTGTACCCAAAATATGAACAATCGTCTAACCGTTTGAATTACAAGAGGCTATAAAATCGAGTAATTCGTCGCGTCCGATATGTTTTTCCGACGATGTGCAAAAACACGGTGGCAGTTCTTCCCAATCCTCGAGTAAACGTTGTTTATAAAAATCGATGTTTGTCTTCAGTGCGGTTTTCGACAGTTTGTCGGTTTTGGTGAAGATGAGCGAGATTGGAATGCCTTGCGTTCCTGCCCACGTGATGAATTTCAGGTCGATTGCCTGTGGCTCGTGACGGCAGTCGATAAGAATGAAGAGGCAATACAGGTTTTCGCGTTTGCAAATGTATTCGCTGATGAACGACTGCCACGTCTGTCGCTCTTTTTTAGTTGTCTGCGCGTACCCGTAGCC
Source organism: uncultured Bacteroidota bacterium (assembly GCA_937885735.1). The sequence goes on from CALABN010000194.1 coordinate 4,065, forward strand.
AGGCAAATCCACCAGATACCAATTCTTATTTATAAGAAAATGGTTTATGGTCTGTGTCTTGCCAGGCTTGCCAGAAACCTTTGCCAGTTTTTGGTTGTTGGTCAGCATATTGATGAGCGAACTTTTGCCCACGTTTGACCGCCCGATGAAAGCGTATTCAGGGAGTGTCGGTTCAGGGCATTTCCTGTAGTCGGTGTTGCTGATGATGAATTCGGCAGATGTGATTTCCATTATTCTTCGTCGGGTATTATTTGTCCTTTGGAATCGTCTTTTCTTATTATGGTTGGAGTGCCAATGTAGTAGATTTTTGCCCACGGCGCAATGTCGGCAATTATGGAGGAGGCTTTTGTGCGTGCAAATCCGTCTTCCATATTGGCGTAAAGTATGTCGTTTTCAAGTTCTTCTGACGACAGTGTCCCGCCTGTGGTTGTCTTGAGTTCCAGCGCCCTTGCCTTGCCTGTCAGCCTGACGAATCCTTTTCTTGCTATTTTTGAATATATTGAATCGCATTCAACCAGAAGGTCGAGTTCGGTTCCTGCGCCTGCTTCAAGGTGAAGGCTGTCAGACTTTATGGTTCCGCTGTTGAACAGTTTTGCGCCACCGCCCAACTCAATGTGGTTGACTGACGGGCACGAAACAATCACTACAATGTTGTATGTGGCTGAATTGTTTATGTGCAGTTGGTCGTTCACCACCTTATATGATATTTTTTCTTTCGATTGTGGATTGGCATCGATTTTTATGCTGGGTTCCTGCCCGATTTTCACGCTGACTTCCATCTTGCCAAATACTTTTATTCCTGTAAATGGCTGAAGTGTGGTTTGCGCCGTAGAGGCTAGCGAAACAGCCATTGTTGCCAGCAACGCAATGGTTCTCAATGTTTTCATAGAGTAATGATTTGCCTATTTTCTGCGAAAATACAAAATATTGCATCTTTCGCCAAAAATCGGGAGTTGGCATCGCTCTGCAGTGATGTGTTTTGACAAAAAAAGGGTGACCTGTCAGCCACCCTTTCACCTTATTTCAGATAATTTTTAATTCTGGTCTTTCAGGATAACGTCGTGAGCGCCACCTTCGATGATTGACGTTGATGAAACCACAGTAATCTTGGCATTTTCCTGCAGTTCCTTGATAGTAAGCGAACCGCAACTGCACATTGTGGCGCGGATTTTGCCTAAAGTCAAGTTTAGGTTGTCCTTCATCTTTCCTGCGTAAGGAACGTAACTGTCAACGCCTTCCTCAAACTTCAGCGCTGCTGCGCCACCCATATCGTAGCGTTGCCAGTTCTTTGCGCGGTTTGAACCTTCGCCCCAATATTCCTTTACAATTCGGTTGCCGATAGTGAGTTTCTTGGTAGGAGATTCGTCGAAGCGGGCAAAGTAACGGCCCATCATCAGGAAGTCGGCACCCATTGCGAGAGCAAGCACCATATGGTAGTCTTGTACAATGCCACCGTCAGAGCAGATTGGAACGTAGATGCCAGTCTTTTGGAAATATTCGTCGCGAGCCTTGGCAACGTCCATAACTGCTGTAGCCTGACCACGGCCAATGCCTTTCTGCTCGCGGGTGATGCAGATTGAGCCACCGCCAATGCCTATCTTGATGAAGTCGGCACCTGCGTTTACAAGGTAGTCGAAGCCTTCCTTGTCCACAATGTTTCCTGCGCCAACCTTCACTTTGTCGCCATATTTTCCCTTAATCCATTTAAGAGTCTCAAGTTGCCATTCCGAATAGCCGTCAGACGAGTCGATGCAAAGTACGTCGGCACCAGCCTCTACAAGGGCTGGAACGCGTTTTTCGTAGTCGCGTGTGTTGATGCCTGCGCCAACAAGCAGTTTCTTGTCGTTGTCTGAAAGTTCGTTAGGGTTGTCGTGGTGGCTGTCGTGGTCCTTGCGGAAAACAAAGTACATCAACTTCTGGTTCTCGTCGATGATAGGCAGTGCGTTGATTTTGTTGTCCCAAATGAGTTGGTTGGCATCGGTAAGGCTGATTCCAACCTTGCCGACAGTCAGTTTCTCGAATGGAGTCATATGTGATGCCACCTTGTCGTTCAGGTCGTCCTTGTCGGTGCGGTAGTCGCGACTGGTAATCATACCCAACAATTTGCCGTTCGACGTTCCGTCGTCGGTCACGCCTATTGTCGAGTGGCCTGTCTTTTGAATGAGGTCGAGCACGTCGTACAAAGTGCTGTCAGGTTTTACGTTGGAGTCGCTAATCACGAATCCAGCCTTGAATTTCTTGACCTTGCGGACCATTTCAGCCTGCGACTCTATTGGTTGTGAACCAAAAATGAAAGATAGACCGCCGTTGCGTGCAAGTTCAATTGCCAATCCTGAATCAGAGACCGACTGCATAATTGCTGAAACGAATGGAATGTTCAGGTTGATTGCAGATTCTTCACCCTTCTTGAATTTTACAAGTGGTGTGCGGAGCGAAACATTG
>CALABN010000195.1 GCA_937885735.1 uncultured Bacteroidota bacterium
TTATGAAAGCTGTAATAAAGTTGGTTTTGTTTTTGCTTTTCATGATTTTTAGGATTGGCTGCTTTTTTATAAGAGGGTAAAGCAGCAACCGTATGCATTACCGACTTGTACAGAAATTGTTTGTTTTCAGACGTAAAAAGTGTCTGTACTAAACTTTCAGCGGCTGTTCAGCCTTTCGGAACGGAGCGCAGCGGAGTGGAGAAAGGCTGAACAGCCATTCCGCTTTCATTGAACAGCACAAGGATTATACGCAATACTTCAGACGATATTCTACCGGACTCATATAGCCGAGACTACTATGCAGACGTTTTCGGTTATAGAAAAGTTCGAAATATTTGAATATGTCTGTTTTCACCTCTTCTATTGTATCATACTTCCTGCGATAAATCAACTCCTTCTTCAAACTCGCAAATCTCGTCAACCAGGCCGATATGCAACGCACCTGCCGCATTGGTCGGATTATTGTCAACGCCGATTATCTTGTCGGCAAATTTCTGACGACGGATATCTATTGCTGTGGAACCGCCTATCAAACCAAGTCCAATTACTGTAACTATCATATCTTTATTGTTTTATTTTAATTAATTCATTATTATCATCCACTACAACTTTGCTCCCTTGTACTCGCCAAGAACCGACAGATTCGACACCAGATTGAGAACCTTGCTTATGGCACGGTCGAAATTGCTCCGTTCCTGCCATTCCAAATCAACGTAGAATGTATATTGGAACGGGCTTCCAAGAATTGGCAACGATTGGATTTTTGTCAGGTTGATGCCGTTGTTCATAAATTCAGCAAGCACATTGACCAATGAGCCAGGCTGATGTGTCAGTTCGAAACAAATAGAAGCCTTGTCGTTTTCAGGAACATCGTTGGCCGTGCGGCTTAACGCCAAAAAACGGGTATAGTTCTGCTTGTGTGTTTGGATATTGCTTGCCAAAATATTCAATCCGTATAGTCCTGCCGCATATTCGCTTGCAATGGCAGCCGCGTGAGTAAGTTTTTCATCGGCAATCTTTTGTGCCGCCGAAGCGGTGTCGGACCAGTTTATTGCCTTGATTTGTGGATATGAATCCAGAAAATCCTTGCTCTGCATTATGGCTATCGGGTGTGAGTAAACTTCGGTAATATCGTCAATGTTTACGCCAGGCAAGGCCATAAGATTCTGCGTGATATGCAGGTTAAGTTCGCCGATTATCTTCAGTTTCGACTTTTTAAGCAGAAGGTAATTTTCCAAAATGCTGCCTGCAATGGTGTTTTCGATAGCCACAATGCCGTAATCGGCCATTTGGTTTTCCACTGCAAGAAACAAGTCGCGGAACTGATCGCAATTGATTGTCTCAATATCGTTGCCGAAATATTGCCTTGCGGCAATCTCGTGAAATGCTCCGTTTACTCCTTGTATGGCAATTTTCATATTCATAAAACAAAAAGCCCCGCAAATTGCGGGGCTAATATTCATTATCTTCAGTTACATAAACATCACCCCGCTTCATTTACCGAAGTAGTAAAAATAATAAGCGAAATATGATGCGATGTTTAACATTGTCTTTTCTTTTAACGGTGCAAATGTAATATGTTTTCCGAATGTTGGTTCACACAGAGTGATTTTTTATTGAAAATAAGGTTGCACGAATATATATAAGTGTAGAAGGTGGAAAGCCAAAAGGCATAAGTATTGAGCACTAATAATGTTTTTTGTTCTCTACCTTTATTATTGCCATTAAAAATGAAAACTGAATAAACCACACGAAAAAGGGCAACAGTCCGAAGCACATTGCCCAATACCCAACTAAATCTATCATTTTTTGATGCGATTTAGTTGGCTATCGGCCTAAAATTGGCATTTTACGAACAATATCCAACTAAATCTGCATTTTTTAACCATGATTTAGTTGGATATCAGACATTGTGCCCGACGATTTGCATTTCCAATATTAGCCAAATCCCGATTCTTCAACTTGATCTACCTGAAACATACCATCAAGAGTTTAGTGGTTGAGAGTCATTGGGTTCACCGCCCACGATTGTGACCAGAAAACCCGAAAGAATCATTTTAAATAAAAAAGGGCAACAGGCCGAAGCCCATTGCCCAATATTCAACATTATATCACCTAACTAATTAATTGTCAATTGAAATTATCAATTATCAATTCCCCTACCAGCCGAACTTGTAAACCAGAGTCTCCTTGTAAGTCTCGCCAGGGCGAAGGACTGTCGATGGGAACATTGGCTTGTTTGGCGCGTCAGGAATGCCTTGTGGCTCAAGTGCCACGGCGCAATATGAGCAGAATGGAATGCCGTCCTTGCCAATCTGCGAACTGTTGAAGTGCATTGCCGTGTAAACCTGCATACCAGGCAGAGTCGAATATACTTCAACATAACGTCCTGATTCAGGGTCCTTCAAGCGACCGCAGAAACCCATTTCGTCAGCAGGCTTGTCGATAATCCAGTTATGGTCGATGCCCTTGAACATCTGAATCTGTTCATACGGAGTGTTTATTGAGTCGCCAATGCGTGCAGGCTTGCGGAAATCCATTGGAGTCCCCTCCACTTCGCGAATCTCGCCCGAAGGAACGCCCTCGGCTATTGGGGTGAATTGGTGCGAATTGACTTCAAGTTCGTGATTGAAGATTGGGCCACTGCTTGCACCTCGCATATTGAAATACGGGTGGCTTGTCATATTTATTACAGTCGGCTTGTCGGTAGTGGCTTCCAAATCGATGATGAACTCGTTGTCGTCGGTAAGTGAATATGTAGCCTTGATGTTCACGTTTCCAGGATAGTTCTCCTCGCCGTCAGGGCTGAAAAGCGACAGTTCGTAGGCATCGGCACGCCCAGGAACATTCACTTTCTTCACATCCCAGTCACGAGCGTTATAGCCCTTGATGCCACCGTGCAAGTGGTTTATGCCGTCGTTGACATTCAGTTGGTACTCCTTGCCGTCAATGGCGAACTTGCCCTTGTAGATTCGGTTTGCGAAACGTCCGCAAAGCGCGCCAATGTATGCATCGCCAGCAACTGTCTCTTCAACAGTCTGATAGCCAATCATAACGTCAACTTTCTTGCCTTGATTCTGAACGTCAGGCAATTGCACTGAATAAACCTTTGCGCCACGGTCCATAAATTCAATTGTCAAACCATTCTTGTTTGTCAATTGGTATGTCTTTGTACTCATTTTGGAAATCTTTTAAAATTTATTGGCTAAATATAATCGAATTGAGGATTGATAATAAACATTGCCGACAATTTCTTCCATAAAACACGACTGACGTACATTTTTCATAGCCAAATTTGAATGTTTTGTCGGTTAAATTCGGCAAATAAACCATATTTGTGGGCCAAACAAGCAAGCAATGCGGTAGAACTTCGATAATTGGCCCCAATGGTCCTGCATCGGCATTTTACCAATAAAACTTTTGCATCAAAGGAATATTTTTATGGCATTGTAAAATATTGAAAATTGGGAACATTGGGTCACAAAAAAATAAAACTTTTATTGTTTTTGGCATTTATTGTCAATCAAGCCATTGCACAAAACAGGCTTGATTCAATTGCTAAATTCGATTGTCAAGGCTGTCCGCTTACCACGTTCATTGAGCGAGCCGAGTCGGAAAGCGACATACACTTTTATTATAAAGATGCATGGATAAACAGCATCAACATTCCAACCGCCACCAAAGGCAAGTCATACAAATGGATAATTGACAAGGCAATAGCAAGTTACGGCCTCACCTACATCATTTTCCAGAACCGTAGCATCATCTTCATCCCAAAGGATTTTGTTGTCGATAACGACCAGTTGACCGAAGGAATGGTCGACTACATAAAGGTGATTGGCAACATTATGGAAAAAGGCAAATACAAGTTGAACAAGGTTGAAGGCATAGTGCGTGACGGCAAGGACGACGAGCCTATTGCTGGTGCCGTGGTACAGGACAAGGCGCACAATCTGGCCACCACCACCGACTTCGAAGGCCATTACTCGCTGATGATGCCTGCCGGAAGGACCGAACTTGAGTTCTCATTTGTCGGTCTTGAGACAGAATATGTAAAGGTCGACGTGTTGAGCCCTGGCAAACTCGACGTCAATCTAATGGAAGCGTCTATTGCACTCGAAGGCGTGACAGTGACCGCAACTGGTGGCAAGAACCAAGTCAACCGCACCCAAATGGGCGTTGAAGCCCTTGACATGCAGACAATGAAGAAACTGCCAGTGCTTATGGGCGAAGCCGACATTGTAAGGACAATGACACTCATGCCTGGCGTCCAGACCATGGGTGAAATGTCGAGCGGTTTCAATGTTCGTGGCGGCAATGTCGACCAAAACCTGATTCTGCTGAACGAGGTGCCTGTCTATAACACCTCGCACATGTTCGGTCTGTTCTCTACATTCCTGCCTAACGCCATTGGCGGTGTTGAATTGTACAAGAGTTCACAACCTGCCGAATTCGGCAACCGCGTGGCTTCAGTAATGGACATAAGGTTGAAAAACGCCGACACCACAAAGTTTCACGGCAATGCAGGAATCGGCATTCTCAACGGACATCTTTTTATAGAGTCACCTATTAATAATAAGTGTAGTTTCTACGTTGGCGGGCGTGCCACATATTCAAACTGGATTCTGCACAAAATGCACAATGTCAACATCAAACACAGCTCCACCAATTTCAACGACTTGATTGCCAAAGTTGATTTCCATCTAAACCGCAAGCATAATCTTGAAATTTTCGGCTACCGCGGTTACGACTTCTTCAACTACAACAGTTTGGATGAATATGACTACACTTCGCAAATGGCGGGAATGAACTACAGGTGGATGCCATCACACGACAAGCAACTTAAGTTCTCGGCCTCCTACTCCGACTATGATGCCAATCTGGCCGAAATAAGCCAGGAATCGCTTGCCAACAACGTCGAGACAGGCATCACTCACTTGAGAGGCAAAGGCGAATTCATTATCGACATTCTAAATCACAACATTACATGTGGCATAGAAGCCAATCATCTTTCAATAAATCCAGGAAAACAGACGGCATACAGTAACAAGTCGTCAGTAAAACCAAAGGAAATAGACAACGAGAAAGGTCTTGAATTTGCCGGATTCCTGTCTGATGACCATATAATCAGCAATGCCCTAAGCATATCTTTAGGTATTAGATACTCATGGTTCAGCAAGTTAGGCGAATGTACCGAAAACACTTACGACGACAACAAGACTCGAGACGACAAGTCGGTATTAGCCAGCACAACATATAAAAAAGGCGAACTGGTCAAGCCTTACCAAGGAATAGAGCCACGTGTAGGACTTCGGTACAAGATCAACCCAATAAGTTCCATTAAAATGTCATATAGCCTGACGCGCCAGTATCAACAACTTATCAGCGGAAGCACATCGGCAATGCCAACCGATTACTGGAAACTGGCCGACGGTAACATAAAGCCCCTGTCCTGCCAGCAAGTGTCGGTGGGCTATTTTGCCACTGTATTCAACGACAGGCTCGACATTTCTGCCGAACTATACTACAAAACCACCAAGAACCAACTCGACTATAAGAATGGTGCCAAACTGACCGTGAATTCTGCAGTTGAGCAATGCCTACTTTCCGGACAAGCCCGTTCATACGGAATGGAACTAATGCTTAGGAAGAATGTCGGCCGCTTTACAGGCTGGATAAGTTACACATTGTCGAAGACTGAGATGAAAGTCAACAGCTCTTTTGACGAGGAAAAAATTAACGGAGGCAAATACTATAACGCCAACACCCACCACTTGCACGATTTGAGTGTGACTTCCAGTTATCAGCTGACACGACGCTGGAATGCCTCAGCCAACTTCGTACTCACAAGCGGACGGCCTGTTACATTGCCAGAATACAACTACGTTATACAGGGTATGGAGATTGTCCATTATTCCGACCGCAACAAATACAGCCTACCTGCATATCATCGTCTTGACCTGTCAGTGACATACGACGGCTCACTCAACAAACGCCAAAAAGTACATCCTAGCCTGACTTTTGCCTTATACAACGCTTACGGGCACAAAAATGTATATTCAGTCTTCTATAAAAAAGATGTTCCATCAGAACTCAACAATTACCACACCTATGCTTTATACAAACTGGCAATCATAGGTGCACCTATTCCGTCAATCACCCTTAATCTCCAATTTTAACAATGAAACGCTTATATTTATTGTTGACACTGATGTTTGTCTGTTGTGAGGAATACTACGAGCCAAACATAGAAAAACAAGAAACAGCATATGTATTCGATGCATTGATTACAGACCAGCCAGGCCCATACCATATTAGAATAACTAAAACAAACGGCTATAGCAACGATACAATGGATGTTATAGAAGACGCCTATGTTGGTGTAAAATGTAATGACGGCAATTACTATCCATTCTCATAACAATGAACCTTAAATCTCTCGGCGTAAAGAACGTAATATGTAAGGCACACGACGAAACTCACCGCGAGA
>CALABN010000196.1 GCA_937885735.1 uncultured Bacteroidota bacterium
GTTCATATAGCCCATTTTTGTAATATTTATATTTCAAACGGTGAATTTATAGAACTCACCTTATATTAAAACTGATAGATTGTTACGTTGTAACCTAAAAATGTAAACCATGCTACGTAAAACCAGAGTTGCCTTTGCGGTTGTCTTTTATACGTTGACAACATTGCTTTTTCTTGATTTCACAGGCACCATTCACACCTATTTCGGTTGGATGGCCAAAATACAGTTCATACCCGCGTTGCTGGCGCTGAATGTCGCAGTGGTGGCTTTGCTGCTTGTACTTACGTTTGTGTTCGGGCGAATCTACTGCTCTGTAATCTGTCCGCTTGGCGTGATGCAGGATGTAATTGCATTTTTCGGCAAGAAGAAGGTCAAGAACCGCTATTCATATTCGCCGGCAAAAAAGTGGCTGCGCCGTTCGGTGCTTTTGGTGTTCCTTGTAACCGTTTTAGTGCCAGGTTTGAGCATCATTGCTCATCTCGTAGCGCCATACAGCGCTTACGGGCGCATTGCGTCAAATTTGTTTGCACCAGTTTACCAATGGGGCAACAACCTGCTTGCCTGTTTTGCCGAGCGTGTTGACAGTTACGCATTCTATTCAGTCGATGTTTGGCTGAAAGGCATCTTCACATTCGGCGTTGCAGTTGCAACCTTTGTGGTTGTTGCAGTGTTGGCTTGGCGTGGTGGCCGCACTTGGTGCAACACAATATGCCCTGTCGGCACCATTCTCGGTTTTTTCTCAAGATACTCATTGTTCAAGCCTGTGATTGATACAACAAAGTGCAATTCGTGCGGTCTATGCGCTCGCAACTGCAAGGCATCGTGCATCAATCCTGCCGAGCACCAGATAGACTATAGCCGTTGCGTTACCTGTTTTGATTGTGTCGAGAACTGTCGTAAGGGTGCCATTCAGTACAAGTTGCGTACCGTGGCCGAGTCTTCTGATGCACAAGTCGATACATCACGTCGTAAGTTCTTGTCGGTTAGTGCGTTGTTGCTGGCTGGCGCCACTGTCAAGGCACAGGAGAAGAAGATTGACGGCGGATTGGCCGTTATTCAGGACAAGCAGGTGCCAAAGCGCAGTGTTTCGCCAAAACCTGCAGGTTCGTTGAGCGTGAAAAACTTTTCCGACCATTGCACTGCTTGTCAGTTGTGCGTTTCGGCTTGTCCAAACCAGGTTTTGCGTCCTTCAACCGACATTGAGCATCTGATGCAGCCTGAAATGTCGTTTGAGCGTGGCTATTGCCGTCCAGAGTGCGTCAAGTGCTCTGAAGTGTGTCCTGCTGGCGCCATAAAGCCAATCAGTACGGCTGAAAAATCATCAGTGTCGGTAGGTTATGCGGTTTGGTTGAAAGACAACTGCGTGGTCAACACCGACAATGTAAATTGTGGCAATTGTGCACGTCACTGTCCGGTTGGCGCAATACAGATGATTCCTGTCGATCCAAATAACCGTTTCTCGCTTAAGATACCGGCAATCAACACTGAACGTTGTATCGGCTGTGGTGCTTGCGAAAATCTTTGCCCTGCACGTCCGTTAAGTGCCATTTACGTAGAGGGGCGCGAGGTGCACAAGGATTGCTGATGCAATATCACGGTATATTATAAAATGCTTTTTTTTCAAAAACGCACAAGAGAATTTAGATTGTACGTTGCTTGAAAATAAATGATTGTCAGGAGCTTTATTGCCGTTCCCTATTGATTATCTCAGCTTGTTTTTCAGGAAATGCCGTCTTACGAAGGCAAACAGGATTATTGCTCCAATGACGTTTACAATCCATGCTGTCCAAAAGGCCGAATGGTAACCGTGGTTCTCGGCCAAAACGCCGCCAAGGAGCATTCCGGCGCCAGCGCCCACGTCCCACGATGTCAGTTGTGTGGCATTTGCCGTTCCGCGCTGGCTGTTAGGCGCCAGGTTTATGAACATCGTCGAAAAAGCTGGAAACATGTGCCCGTTGCCGAATCCTATGATCAGTGCGGCTCCGTAGTAGCCTACATAGTTGTGTACGGCAGCGAACAGCAGGTACCCGAACATTGATATCACAACACCGAAAGAGGCATTCCTAACAGCCTTGCCTTCCTTTAGCGGCTTGCTTCCGGCTATTCGGGCAAAGATGAGCCCTAAAGCCAGCAACATGAAAAATAGTCCAGTCCCGCCGGTGATCCCCAATTCTTCTTTGCCGTAAATGGCTATGTATGTGGCCAAGACGCCATATGAGAATGCGTAGCATGATTGAGTCGCTGCTTCCGGCCAGCCTTTTAGCAGAAAGAATCGGTCGAGTGAAATGGCGCGTTTCTCCTTCACTTGTTCGCGCGGTTGCAGTTTCAGGGTTGAGTTTATGGCAAAGCCGATGCCGGCGCAGGCAAGCGACATGCCGAATAGTACATCGTAGTTGTTGCAGATGTTGAAAATGTAGATGGCTACGGTTGGTGCAATGGCAGTGGCAATGTTGTTGCTCAACCCATAGTAGCCAATGCCTTCAGCGCGCCTGTCGGGATGAAGCACGTCAATGGCCACAGTGCTGTTGGCTACCGTAGTTGCGCCAAATGGTGCGCCATGCATTGTCCTTACTATGGCAAACATCAGCATGGAGCCGGCAACAAGATATCCGGCAAAAAGCGCAAAAAACATGAAGTAGCAAACAAGAAGCACTTGTTTCCGTGGAAAACTGTCAACTATGAAACCGCTGAATGGCCTGAACAGCAGTGCTGTCAGAACGTAGCCCGACAGCACCCAGCCTATCGTGTCCTTTGATGCCTGATATGTGTCGCTCAAGTAAAGCGGAAGGAGCGGAGCAAGCAGCATGAACGAAAAAAATATCATGAAGTTTGCCAACCAAACCTTTATGTAGTTGCTGTTCCAAAGTTTTGGACTTTCTGCCATTATTTTGTATTAATAATTGACGGGGCAAAGTTAATGGTTCTGCATTACCATATAAACCGTAAACAGCAGAATTTCCAATTCAACATTCCCGTCTGTCCACTACACCGTTGCAGACTCGTGTTTTTCAAGTAGATAATTTCTGTAATCGACTGGCGAGACGCCGTATTGCTTGCTGAATATTCGGTAGAAAGTGGTGTACGATGCGAAACCTACGGCTTCCGATATGTCGGTTATCTTCATTTCGGCATTTTCCTTCAGCATCTCGATGGCCTTGCCGAGGCGCTTAGTGTTTATGTAGTCGCTAAGCGACAGGCCCGTCGATTCGTGTATGCAGGTGGCAAGATAGGTGCGGTTGGTGCCCACCATTTTGGCGAGTTCGTCGCGGTCGATTTCCGATGTGAGCACCTTGCTGTCGCTCAACACACGTTCCACTTCGCTGAACAGTTCGTTTTTGGCTATTGACGGTTTTCCGCCCGACGGCTTGTCGTCGTTGCTGGTGTCGGACGCCACTTTGGCTTGAGGCTTGCTCATGCTGTCGATACGCTCGCACAGCATGCGTATGTGCTGTTTGAGCCTGCGGTTGTAAAACATAATGACGGCAGCCAACATAAGCAGCAGCACGGCGGCCGGGATTTCTCCCCGCCGCCGT
>CALABN010000197.1 GCA_937885735.1 uncultured Bacteroidota bacterium
GGTAACGGAACTGCTGTTGCTTCAGCAAAAAAATTTGCAGCTGAAATTGCAGCTAAACTTGTAAATGCAGGAGTTCAGGCAGTAATCCTGACAAAGGATGAACAAATGGTGCTTACGCCTACATATTATGTGTTCAAGATGTATGCCGACCATCAAAATGCGAAGTTGATTCCACTTGATGTTGTAAGTGAGAAATATACCTACAATGGCGTTTCCACGGATGCCATTTGCGCATCGGCTTCAACAAAGGACGGCGTTGTAACAATAACACTTTGCAACATCAACCCTAATGATGGCGCTACGGTTGAGATAAATGTCGGCGACATTGAGTCAAAGACGATTAAGGGTGAGATTGTCACGGCTCAAAAGATGAACGACTTCAACGATTTTGGCCAGCCTGAAAAAATCACACTCAAGCCTTTTGACGTAAAGAAACCTGTAAAGGGCCAACTTTCTGTCAATATGCCTGCAATGTCTGTTGTGAAGGTTCAATTGTCGAAATAATATATTTTGATATAAAGAGTATCCCGATGGCGATTCTTGCCGTCGGGATTTTTTTGCTGGTGGCCAGACAAATATCATTTGTAAATGATTGGTTTTTAATACTTCTTTTGTCGAGTCATTGTGATTGCCGAAGTGCCGTCTCGCTTGCATTCCAATATGATTGACGCCACATTTGCTATTGTAAGAATTGTATGTGACACCAGTGTCATCGAGGCGGTTTAGATTTGCCAGGTCGGAAATAAAAAAAATGCCGTTCATTTTAATGAATTGCTTATATTTGCACCCCTAATTGCAGAATTAGGCCAATAAAAATTGAACTTTTACGTTATTGTTGACGTTTTAGTGAGTTTATGATGAGAAGACTATTATCGTTGTTTGCTGTTGTGTGTGTTATGGTATTGCTGTCGAGTTGCAGTGAGTACTACAAGATACAGAAGAGTGGCGACTATAACTTGAAATACGAGAAGGCTAAAGCCTATTACGAATACGAGGACTATTATCACGCAAAATCGTTGCTTGATGACGTGGTTAGCGTTTTCAGGGGTGGCGACAAGGCCGAAGAGGTGGCTATGCTTTATGCCAATTGTCACTACAAGATGCACGACTACACAATGGCCGCGTATTACTTTGAGACGTTCTACAAGAATTATCCATATTCCGACAATACGGAAGAGGCATATTTTATGAGTGGACAGTGTTACTTCAAGGACTCGCCACGTGTTGACCTTGACCAGACTAATTCGCGCAAGGCAATAGATGCTATGCAGACATATATAAACAAATTTCCGAAGGGAAAGCACGTTGATGAGGCGAACGCCGTAATATCGGAGATGCGCGAGAAACTTGAGGAAAAGTCGTATATGAACGCCAAACTGTATTTCAAGATAGGTGAATATCAGGCCGCTACAATAACTTTGAAAAACAGCCTGAAAGAGTTTCCTGACACGAAATACCGTGAGGAACTTATGTATATGGTCGTGAAGGCTAATTTCTTGTTGGCGGAGAACAGTGTCGAGGATAAGAAGGCCGAACGTTACCAAAATATGGTGACTGAATATTATTCATTTATCGATGAATATCCGCAGTCGCAATATTTGTCAGAAATAGAAGAAATGTACAATACCTCTGTAAAACAGATAAAAAATTTATAAACAATGGATTACAAGAAAAGCAATGCCGCAGTGACAACAATCACACGCGACGTAAGACCAATTGAGAACGAAACAGGCAACCTTTACGAAAGTGTTGTTATCCTTTCGCGCCGTGCCAACCAAATCAGTGTTGACATCAAGGAAGAGTTGCAGAAAAAATTGGAAGAGTTTGCTTCATACACCGATAATCTTGAGGAGGTTTTTGAGAATCGTGAGCAAATCGAAATCTCAAAATTCTACGAAGGATTGCCAAAGCCAACATCAATGGCTATTGACGAATTTACCAATGACAAGGTTTATTGGCGTAAACCAGAAAAGGAATATTAGTCCTGATTGTGGCATTGACAGGCAAAAACATATTACTTGGCGTAACAGGTGGGATTGCGGCGTATAAGGCGGCCAATCTCACTCGTTTGCTTGTAAAGCAAGGAGCCAATGTCAAGATTGTGATGACGCCTGCCGCCAAACAGTTTATCACACCTCTTACACTCGCCACCCTTTCGCAAAACCCAATTCTGGTTGATTTTTACAATCCAGAGAACGGCGAGTGGAACAGCCACGTCAAACTCGGAATGTGGGCTGACGCAATGATTGTTGCGCCTGCAACGGCTAACACCATTGCGAAAATGGCAAATGGCATAGCCGACAACCTTCTTACCACAAGTTACTTGTCAGCAAAATGTCCGGTGTTTGTGGCGCCCGCAATGGACTTGGATATGTATGCGCATACTGCTACACAACGCAACATTGAAGCGTTGAGGCTGGTGGGTAGCATCATTGTCGATGCTGAAGACGGCGAACTGGCAAGCGGTCTGAACGGGAAAGGCCGAATGGCTGAACCCGAAACAATAATTGGCGTGGTGGATGATTATTTCTGCAAAAATCAGCGCTTGTCGGGCAAATCGATATTGATTACAGCAGGGCCTACATACGAAAAGATTGACCCTGTGCGTTTTATAGGAAATTATTCGTCAGGGAAAATGGGATTCGCCTTGGCTGAAGTCGCAGCACGCGAAGGTGCCAAAGTGACTCTTGTGAGCGGTCCAACAAAATTGGCTGTCATCAACCCAAATATCAACCGTATTGATGTTGAGTCTGCACAGCAAATGTACGAAGCCTGTTTGCAGAATTTTCCGAAATGCGATGCCGCAATAATGGCGGCCGCTGTCGCAGATTATAGGCCGGCAATGCAATGTGACCAAAAAATGAAGAAAAGCGACAAGTCATTTTCGCTTGAATTGGAAGCCACACCTGACATTGCAAAAAGTCTAGGCGCAATAAAAAAAACAGGACAAAAACTCGTCGGATTTGCGCTTGAAACAGAAAATGGTCGCGAAAACGCAAAGGAAAAACTTCAAAAGAAAAACCTCGATTTCATTGTGCTTAACAATGCTAACGAGAAGGGTGCTGGTTTCAACACTGACACAAACCACATAACCATTATTAAAAAAGACGGCGAAGTGGTTGAGTACCCAACAAAAGATAAAATGTCTGTTGCAAGCGACATTATTGACCAACTTCTTCTTATAGATGACAAATGAGAACTGTCCGCCAAATATTGTCAGCATTGTTGTCCGGAATGATTCTTTCATTCTCGCAACTTGCATCGGCACAGGAACTTGAATTAAGGATTCAAGTGAGCCACGCACAATTGCAAGGTGTCGACAATTCGAAGTATGAAGAAATGCAGACTGCCTTGAACGAGTTTATCAAGGGCCAGATTTGGACAAACAATGTCTTCAAGACAGAGGAGTACATCAAGTGCAATATGTTGCTGAACATTACAAAGGAGGTTTACAGCGACGAGTTTCAAGGAACATTGCAAGTTGTATCGAGCCGTCCAGTTTACGGAACAGGCTATGACAGTCCGATGCTCAACATATTGGACAAGAATGTTCAATTTAAATATGCTGAAGGCGAGACCCTTACATTCAACGAGAACAGCCACGACGAACTGACGTCGCTCATTGCATATTATGTCTATATCATTCTTGGATTCGATTACGACTCGTTTGGCAAACTTGGCGGCACACCTTATTTTGAGAAAGCACAGAAGATAGTGACCAACGCACAAAGTTCGAACTACAGCGGGTGGAAGTCGTTTGAGACTAACCGCAAAAACCGTTATTGGCTTTCTGAAAACCTGATGAATTCAGTCTATACGCCAATCAGGGAGTATATTTATAAATATCACAGGCTTGGACTCGACTTGATGAGCACTCGCTTGACTGACGGTTGCACGTCGATTGCTGAAGGAATGAACGACCTGCTTAAGGTTTACAGACAAAAATCCGACTCGTACCTCATGGCCATTTTCTTTGATGCAAAGGCAGATGAGATAGTGAATATTTTTTCAGGCTCGTCAGACCAGACACAGCAAAACAAGGTGTACAACATACTAAAGGAGGTTGATGCCTCAAATTTGTCGAAATACGACAAAATCAAGAAAAAATAGGATTTGCCACACGTTGGCGACAAACAGGAACGGATATGTGGATTGCAAATGGTTGGAAAGAATATCAGGTGATTGACTGCTCTTGTGGTGAAAAACTTGAGACGTGGGGCAAATATACGCTTGTCCGTCCTGACCCGCAGGTTATCTGGAATACGCCAAAAAATGAGAAGGGGTGGAAACGGATGAACGGGCATTATCACCGTAGCAAGAGCGGCGGTGGCGAATGGGAATTCTTCGACCTTCCACAAGAATGGACAATCCATTACCCGCTTGCCATTGGCAAGGATTTGACTTTCAGGTTAAAGCCATTCAGTTTCAAGCATACAGGAGTCTTTCCAGAACAGGCTGTCAATTGGGATTGGTTTTCGAAGTTAATAAGTGATGCAAAGCGTGACAATCCCGACAGGGAGATATCGGTGCTAAACTTGTTTGCCTATACTGGCGGTGCAACCATTGCGTCGGCAGCGGCAGGCGCCAATGTCACTCACGTAGATGCAGCAAAGGGAATGGTTGCGTGGGCTCGCGAAAATGCGGCCGCATCTGGATTGGCGGAAGCACCTATCCGTTGGCTTGTCGATGATTGTGTAAAGTTCGTGGAGCGAGAGATTCGTCGTGGCAACCGTTACGATGCAATAATAATGGACCCGCCTTCGTACGGGCGCGGTCCCAAAGGCGAAATTTGGAAAATCGAGGAGAACGTGTACCCGCTTATTCAACTGTGCTCGCAGTTGCTGAGCGATAGTCCGCTTTTCTTTTTGGTCAATTCGTACACTACAGGGTTGCAGCCTGCCGTCCTGACTTACATGATGAGCACGGTGCTGGCACGATTCAAGGGCACGGTGACGGCAAGCGAGATTGGTCTGCCTGTACAGTCAAACGGGCTTGTCCTGCCTTGTGGCGCTAGTGGAAGGTGGAGTGCAAAATAGAATTGCTAGATAATCCCCATTTCAATCATCAGTACAATTTCCTCAATGTACAAATCCTCAAAGTCGGGGTCGTATTCGCTTTTGAGGTTTTCGCCAAAAAGACGGGCAATGCCTTGCCAAAAGAATGCTGAAAAGGAACCTCGATATTCCTTTACAAGTTCGAAGGCAGTGTTTTCAATTTCGCGGTCGACGAGTTTCAGCAGGATGCGACCTTGCGAAATGGTAAGCGCCCGCAAGTCTTTCTCGTATTTCTTGAACATCTGTTTCTCGTATTCCTTTATGTATTTTTCGCGCTCGCGCTTGCTTGTAACGCCCACCAGGTTGGAGTTCATATTTGCCAATTCATCGCGGGCGGCCACGGCAAACGGGTAGGCCTTTTTTACATTGTACATCAACTTGTTGTACTTTATCTGCTGACGGCGCGATTTGAAATGGCGCACGGTCACGGTCTGGATATTGACATTTGGAAGAGTGTCGCCGTTTTCGTCGATTACGTACGGCAGCGCCACATATTCTTGACGGTTTTGGGCGCACGCTGAACATACCGCAATGCAGGCAATCAATGTTGGCAATATTTTTCGCAATGCAGACATAAGGTGGATTCTATAAATTCACCGTTTTAAATATAAATATAACGAAATGGATTATATGCACTTTTCTGCGTTTTTTGTTTTTTACCGGTATCTTTATGGTTCGCTTCGCAGTTCTTTCTTGGTTTCGGCAATGTTCGAACAAGTTCGACATTGCTCTCAACTTTTGAAAGAATGTCAGTCGTCAACAGTGCCCGCACTGTTTCCTTCTTCCGTTCATAAATCTACTCGATAAAAAATCAAAAATCTCTCGAAATCAATTTATAGACCCCAAATGTAATCAAATGTCTTGCCAAATGTCTTTTGCAATGAAATATTGATTGGCTTTTCAAAAAAATAGCCCGAACAATTGGGGTGCTCGGGCTAAATGTCCTGTCTGAAAATCAGGCTGATGACCTGACGGATGAAATCCAAATCTTCTATTGGGGGGAAGAATGTTTCAAAAAAGACAGAACCTATCACACATTTTTAACAACTAACACTAAACCAGCATTTAGTTTAAGATACAAACGTGATTCATACCGTTTGTGAGCGCAAGATAGAGCCAAAAATCCGCGATGAGGTGTAATTATTCGTTTAGTTAGGGCGGTTTTTTACCAATATTCTATATGTATATGCATATAAAATCCCCGCAAATCGGCATAATGATGAATGTCATCTATCAGAAAAACAATCACTTTGGGCTAAAAGTCGTAGTAGATGTTCTGAAGTGAAGTGCGCAACCCGAAAGTAATCAGGTTTGTTGCCTGCTTTTCAGAATTGACGGTTTCAGAACGGCGTGTAAACCCTACATAGACGTTCATATTTGAGCGAGGATTTATCAGAAACGCCATTTTCAGGTTGGTGTTTTGGAGAATGACTTTCTGTCCCTGCCCAATCTCATTGTAATATTCTGATGCGTGTGACGTGTAGTCGCAGTAAATGTCGTTGCCCATATTCAGTCCTGCAGTGTCGCGCCCGTGCATTGCGTGAGTGTATTTTGCCTCAATGAACAAACGCTTGTAGTTGTAACGACCAATGACGACAGCCTCTTTGAAATTGCACCCCAACGGGTGGGCAAGCGATTGGTTGTAGTGCCCGTAGTTTTGGATATGCGTTACGTGCGAATACATAAAAGGTCTTGCGAAATTGAATTCCGCCTGAATGTCGAGATGTTGCAGGCCGAACAGGTCGAATGTCTTGTAGCCTATCTGACCAGCCCATTTGTTGGCCCACCAGCCCCACTGAATCGAGGAATCAGACTTGTTGAACTGGTGCTTGATGCCAGCCTTTACATTTTCCAACTTGAATTCATCGATAATGGCCTGCCCGTAGATTATGTGGTTCTTGCCTAAAGTCAGTTTGCCAGTGATGCCCATAAGTGCATTGTCCGACGAACCCACAGAGAATTCGACAGGACGTGTGAAAATGACAGGATTGGCATAGTTGAAATCGAATCCGCGGTGGCCCAAAGAATCGGCATCGGCCCAAATCACTGCCTCAAAGAATCCGACGTTGAGCCACGGAGTCACCGACCAGTCGAGGTAGTTGAACGAGCCCCATTTCTTGTCGTGAGGGTGACCGTAGTCGTATCGGCGTGTCAAATCCTGGAATTGTGCCCAAATGTTTACATATTTTATGTTCCAGAAATCGGTTGTTATGCGCAGGTAAGGGTAGTTGAACGATGCATCGCTCAAGAGCATTGAGCGGTAGCCGTCGCCGATGAAGTTCTTGCCGTGCCCGAATGTTATGTCGAAATGCTCGTCGGGTTGGTAGGTGACGGTGGCATCGGCCCACGCGTAATCGTGCCCGCCGTTTTTGTAATCTTTCGGACTGCCTTGCCCTGGCATTACGTCAATTTCTTTCACAACGCCCTCGCGGTAATCGTAGAAGTGTGACTGGTTCTCGTAAAAGTCGGTTGTGACAAACACCTTGTTGCCCAACCGTGCGTTCAGAATCAGTCCGCGAGTGTTGACCCAACTCATATCGTCGGCATCGGCATCTCGCCCCAATTCAAAATTGAAAAGCGGGTTTATGCTGAATTCAAAGTCGGATTGGCGGTACTGTATCCAGTTGCCGTTCAATAAGATGTCTGGCAGTTTGCGGGTTACGTCGATGCGGTAGATTGAATCGGCATCGACAGTCTTGTCAACCTGTCGCATCTGGTATGGCTTCACCGACGTGTGGAACCGATTGTCCTTTTGATAGACATAACGGTCGAAATGATTGAATTCGTGGTCCATAAACAGGGAGTGCGACTCTTGTGAATGGACACTTGTCGCGGTAGCAAAAAGCAAAACCAGAAATAGAAGACGTCTTCTCATAACCCACCTTAAAAAAACAATCTAATATAAGGTAATTTGGAAAATGCGTGTCATTGATTTTGGTGAAATGCTTATTATCGTTTATGTGTTTCATTTGGGCTACATTAATCGTCAAAATCTGCTATATTCGCACGCAAATTTTAGGGATATGGCACTTATTCTATCTTTGGAGACGTCAACCTCGGTTTGCTCGGCGTCGATAGCGCGCGACGGCAAACTGATAGCCGAAAAGGTGAGTTACGAGAACAAGTCGCACGCCACCTTGCTGACGGTTTTTGTGGAGCAGTTGCTGAATGAGAACGGCATAAAGGCTACTGAACTCGATGCCGTGGCTGTGAGCCAGGGACCAGGTTCGTACACGGGCCTGCGTATCGGCGTTTCAACCGCAAAGGGGTTGTGCTACGCGCTTGGCGCAAAGTTGTTGGCCGTCGACACGCTGAAGGCTATGGCCGTTATGGCTTCGAAAAAGGCTGTTGCAAGGCCCGACCTTTTCTGCTCAATGATTGACGCCCGCCGAATGGAAGTGTACACTGCCCTTTACGATGCCGACTTGAACAAGGTTGACAACACCCGTGCTTTGGTTGGTGATGCCGATAGTTTTGCCGAACTGTTGAAAGATAAGAAGATAGCGTTTTATGGCGATGGTGCAGGCAAGTGCCGTCAGGTGATTGACTCGCCAAACGCAATTTTCATCGACGATGTATGTCCGTTGGCTTCAAATATGGTCCAGTTGGCCGAAGAGGCCTATGCCAATGCCAATTTCAAGGACGTTGCCTATTTCGACCCGTTCTACCTTAAGGATTTTGTAGCAACCGTTGCTAAAAACAAGGTTCTGTGAGAAAAGCCGTTTTCGCCATTATCGCCTTGATGATGACAAGTCTTGCCATTGCTGGCGAGGGCTCGAAGCGTCCCGTATGGTTTTTCGGAAATCCTGATTCGACATATCTTGAAGACTTGAAAAACACTTTGGGGCTTAAGGCTTTTTGTTCTAACAAATACTCGTCTTTCGACATTGGGGCGCGCGATTATGACAAGACTATTTCCTACAAGGCCAATTCCAACAATGCCATTGGTCTGGGCTTTATCTACAGTTTCCTTGACGTGAATTTCGGCTACTCGCAAAACCGACGTGCCGACGGGAAAAAAGGCGACAGCAAGAAGATTGATTTCCAGACCCAAATGTATCTGCCTACAACCACTTGGCGCATCTTCATAAATAAGTACAAGGGTTTTTACCTGAATAAGCCTGACAGGTGGATTGAAGACTGGAACCCTGATGAATACTACACCCGCGACGACATTGAGGCAACGTCGATTCGTGCCACGTCAAACTATTTCTTCAATCACAAACGATATTCAAACAAGATTCTCTTTGCGCATCAGGCCTTGCAGAAGAAGACGGCAGGCTCATTCCTTGCAGGACTGGCGTTCTGCTACAACGGTGTCCGTGGCGATTCATCGTTCATTCCGCACAATATCAACGACACGCTGAATTTCAATCTTGATGTCAACAGCACCGACTATTTTTCGCTCGGGATTAACGGCGGGTACGCTATAAATGTCGTCATTCACCAAAGTTGGTTTATCAGCGGGTTGGTGGCCACTGGCATTTCGTATGCACGTAACAAGCAGGGCACGTCTGAAGGCGAGACAACCGACAATGCAATGAATCTGTATCTGGAGACTGAATTTGGATTTGGCTACAACTGCAAGAATTTTTATGCCGGGCTTCATCGTAAACAGTACAATTCAATGTCGCCTATTGGTCACGAACACAATAATTTGGAGTTGCGAAACGGCAAAACGTACATAATGTTTGTCTATCGCATTCCTGTCAAGTCATTCAGTATTTTCTGATTTGCTTTTTTCAGGTTGGCACTATCTTTACATTCAAATGTTTAGACGAACGGAAATAACAGTATTGTTTCTTTTGGCGGTTGTGTGTGCCAATGCCCAAGGGTTTCGCGACAAACTCGTCAGCGCCTTTGCCGACAGCCCCGACTCAACTTATATCGACGATTTGCGGGGCTATTTCGGCACGCAACTATCGGTATTTGTCAAGAATTCATCATTTTCCGTCGACGATTTGGGCAATCTGTCGTCGTTGCAGTACAACTGCGCCGATTCATCGGGGTCGGTAAGTTGTGGAATTAGTTACAAATGGCTGTCGTTCAGGCTTGGTTGCAGTATGGGGCTGTTTAACCCGAACCGAATCGGGCGCAAGTACGACATATCGACACAGATGTATTTTCCCGCTGTCACACTGAAGTTTACAGGCAATGTATATCAAGGCTACTGCCTGCGCAATACCCGCACCCTGATGCCACAATGGACTGATTCCAGCCTTTATGAACGTCCTGACATAAAGACAAATGCGTTGCGCGTGTCGGCCGACTATTATTTCAACTACCGTGAATATTCGCGCAAGGCTCTTACATCGCAGGGCGAACGCCAGAAAAAATCGGCAGGCTCGTTTCTTGTTGGCGCAATGCTGAACCGCAATGTGGTCAAGGCCGATTCATCGCTGATACCGTCGATGGTGAGCGACACGCTTTTCGGCTACCGTACACCTATGAGTGGCATAAGGAACGCGCTTGTGGGCATCGATTTCGGCTATGCCCGTACATTTGTGATGCCGTCGAAATGGTTCATCAACGGGCAGTTCGCCGTGGGCTTCGCCTACAATAATTGCGTAATGAGGCTGAGCAACGCGCCTGACCGACTTTACAACACAATGAATATGTATTTTCAGAGCGACATCTATTGCGGTTACAATAGCCGAAGGCTGTTTTTCAACACAAGTTTCAGTCTTCTCGCAATAGAATCGACCATAGGCAGGGAAGGTGTAAATATCAATAACGTCAATTATATGGTGCAGGCAACCGTGGCATACAGGTTCAAGCCTGAAAAGGATTATTCGGTGGGCGAGTTCTTCAGGGAGAAGTGGCGAGAGTTTAGATGCAGGAATTAATATTTAGGATGTAGGATGTAGGATTTAGGATGTAGGAATTAGGATTATTGGTGTCCTGTAAATAAAAATCATATATGTAAGTATTTATTAATGAATTTCGTATGGATTTTCATTGTGTGCGGGGCTTAATTTCTTTGTATTTGAAAAAATTTTTTAAATCGGGGGATTTATAGAAGTTACCTTAAATCAGTGTTCTTTTCGCGTAAGCGGACACCAATAAAAACAAAAAGAATGCTACTTTTGCAGTTTGTATAATAGGGAACGATGAACAGCATAGAAATCATTCTAAAAGGATTGTTGGTTGGCTTGATTGTGTCGGCGCCAATGGGACCTATTGGGGTTCTATGTGTTCAGAAAACCATTAACAAGGGCAGGTTGCAAGGGTTCATATCGGGATTGGGTGCGGCCACGGCCGACACGTCATACGCCGTTTTGGCTGTTTTTGGAGTCAATTTCATAACCGATTTTATGAACAGCAATCGGTTTCTTTTCCAGATAGCAGGCGTCGTGGTTCTTTTGTTTTTGGGATTCAAGATGCTGATTAAGAACCCTATTCAGGAGTATCGCTACTATCGCACGCCTCGTCGCACAGGCATCATAGGTGATTATATATCAGTGTTTTTGCTTACTGTATCCAACCCGTTGACAATTATTTTCTTTGGCGTTGCGTTTTCAATGCTGAACCTGATGACGGATGAGAGCACAATGCAAAACAGCGTGACTTTGGTTTGGTCCATTTTTGCGGGTGCCGTATTGTGGTGGTTCACATTGACTTATGTAATCGATATCTTCCGCAAGCATTTCCGTCTGCGTAGCATTGTTTGGCTGAATCGCATAAGCGGAATTGCAATCATAGTTGGAACGTTGGTTCTCGCAGTCAAATTCTTCATCATTTCGGATTGATTGAATGTTGATTGTCAAGTCTATACAGAATGAAATGACAATCACGTCTGAACCAAATATCCAAATCAACTGTATTTGAGATTCAATAGGCACGCCATTAATTGAACTTTATGGCTTTGGCGGGGCTGATGTGCGAGATAAGCAACGACGGTAGCAACATTATCAGCAGTGTCGAAACAAGTGTGCCAAAATTAAGTGCCAAAACGTGCAGAAGTTTCAGGTTGATAGGCACCGTGCTCATATAGTACGACGACTCGTCGAGTGGTACAATGCCGAATTGCTGTTGAATCAGGCAGATGCCGATGCCGATGACATTTCCCCATATCAGACCTTTGGCAATCAGGAAGAACGACTGCGTGATGAAAATTTTCTGAATATGCCAGTTGCCGTATCCCAAAGCCTTCAGCAAGCCAATCATATTGGTTTTCTCAAGTATGAGGATTAGAAGCCCCGAAATCATATTGAATCCCGCAACGGCGAGCATCAGCGCAAGAATCACCCATACGTTCATATCCTGCAAGTTCAGCCAATCGAAAATGGCGGGGTAGAGTTCCTTTATATTGCTCACTTTCAAACTTGAACCGCCCTGAATGAAATTATTGCCTGCTATGAAGAATATGCTGTCGGCAATGGGCTCAAGATTGTCGAAATTGTCAATCATCACCTCGAATCCAGTTATTTGGTTTGTGTCCCAATCGTTGATTTTCTGAAGGTGTCGCATATCGACAAGCGCAAACGACTGGTCGAACGTCTCGATGCTTGTCTTGTACAGTCCGCTTACAATGAACGGTCGCATACGTGGCGGGTCTTGCACAAAGTACATTGTCAGTTTGTCGCCGACGTTGAGGTGAAGCAGGTTGGCTATGTAACTCGACAGGAAGATGCGGTTCGATTTCACCGTGTCGGCAATGGCAAACGTGTCGCCAGCCACAATGTGATTGCGCAGGAAAGTCCAGTCAAAGTCAGCATCGATGCCCTTGAGGGCCACAGCCTGAATGTCGTTGCTGGTCTTTATTATGCCCGATTTCAGAATGTATGGCTGTACGTGTGTGACGCCAGGCACTGCCAAAATCTTGTCCAATGGCACGGCGTTGCGGTCGATTGGCTGTGTCTCGAACGAGTTGTTGGCATCGAAGTTGGCCACCTGCACGTCGGCACTGAAGCCCGTGACTTTCGCCCTCACCTCGTTCTTGAATCCAGTGACAATGGACATGCTCAAAATCATCACTGCTAGGCTCAATGCTATGCCAACGACTGAAATGTTGACTATAGGCCCTGTGAACGACTTGCCGTCCTTCTTGTCGAACGTGATTCGGTTTGCTATGAAAAATTCCGCTCTCAAAATTTGTCAGTTAGAATCGCAACAAATGTAGTCAACGAAAAACGTAATCGAAAACCTAAATTATTAAGGTGGGTTCTATAAATTGATTTTTTTGTATTTTAAATGGTGAATTTATCTAACTCACCTTATGTTTGTACTTGTAAA
>CALABN010000198.1 GCA_937885735.1 uncultured Bacteroidota bacterium
CAAAAGGTCGGAGCGAGGCCCGCTTACAATCGATTACCAAGATCTCGAAATCGAGCAAATGGAAACCAATGACATTGTTGAAGTGCTGAATGCCAATACTTTCCGTTGGCTTGGCCGTGCTGATTTTGTAATCAACAGCGGAGGTATAAAGATATCGCCAGAAGATGTCGAGCGCGACATTGCACGGCTTTTCCCCGAAATGCGTTTCTGCATATCGTCACGGCCCGACGCCAAATTGGGCAACAGGCTCGTTCTAGTGGCTGAAAAACTGCCAATGCAATCAGATTTACTGCTAGAGTATTTAAAGTCAAATTTGAGGCCTTATTGCGCTCCAAAGGAAACATTCACCGTCAACGCCTTGCCGTTGAATCGGAACGGCAAACTTGACAGGTTGGCGGTTGGCAGGATAATAAACGGCTTGGAATAGCAAGTGCATAAAAAAAGGCCTCAAGCAATTGAGGCCTTTTTTGTCTATCTGTCATTGGAAATATCCTGACTGAATCATAAATGGTTACACTGTCTGCTCGACGTTCCATACAAACGCGCGCACACCGACTTCCTTGTTGCGGTTGTCGAGTTTCTTGATGTGCAGGAGCAGGTCGGGAACCTTTTCGTCTTCGACTACAGTAATGATAGCCGAGTTCATTTCAGGCCACGTATGGGTGCCACGGCGAGGCTCGCCGTCAACCGACCCTTGGCCTTGGACATCTTCCCAGTAAGTGAATCCTTTTATTCCCAGACGGTCGAGCATATATTCCACACGCTCTGTGTTTGCCTGATTATATACTATGAAAACTGCTTTCATTATTAAATGTTTTTACGGTTATTTCTACTGTCGTAAACTGTCTCTTCATCCATATCAAAGAAGATGAATTGCTTGCGGATTTCCTCTTCCTTGTCACGTTCGCCGTGGCGCGACATCATTGCGTACATCACAGGAACGATAAGCAGTGTGACGAATGTTGATACCATCAAGCCACCGATAACTACTATACCCATAGGAATCCACATTTCAGAACCTTCACTTGTACTTAAGGCCATTGGCACCATACCAAGAACTGTTGTGGCAGCGGTCATAAGCACAGGGCGCAAACGTGATTGGCCTGACAGGGCTATGGCCTCGTTCAGTTCGTATCCGCGGTCGCGCATAAGGTTGATGTAGTCAACCAGCACAATACCGTTCTTTACAACGATGCCGACCAGCATCACAACGCCAAGAGCGCCAATCATATCAAGTGTGGTGTTGGTTATCCACAATGCCAGGATGACACCAGAAATTGCGAATGGCACTGACATCATTATGATGAACGGTTTTGTAAGAGATTCGAACTGCGATGCCATCACAATGAACACAAGCATAATGATAAGGGCAAGCAACAGTCCCATATCGCCGAATGTTTCCTGTTGGTCTTCGTAACTACCGCCAATTTTCATTGTTATGCCTTGAGGCGCCTCAATGTTCCTGTCTATCACGGCTTGAACTTCTTCAGCCAACTCGCCAAGTGACGTCTTGTATGGGGTGATCTGAACCATTACCATACGTTGACGGCTTCGGCGGTCGATTTGTGGCGGGCACCAGTACTCCTCGATGGTGGCCAGTTCCTTGAGTTTTATCTGCCTTCCTGTTGATGAAGGAATGGTCAGGTTTTCAAGGTCGGTCAGGGAGTTGCGGTTGTCCTCTTTCAGCCTGACAACAATGTCATATTCATCGCCGTCTTCCTTCAGGAAGCCACATGCCATACCGTTGACACGGTTGCGGATGTATGATGAAATTGTTGCCGATGTCAGACCGTGAATTGCAAGTTTTTCCTTGTCAACCACAACCTTGAGTTCTGCACGGTCTTCTTCACGGCTAATGGTGGCGTCGCGTGCGCCAGCCACGCTGTCGCTGACCAGTTGGCGGACTTGTTCGGCCATAAGGCTTGTCTTGTCGAAGTCGTAGCCGTAAATCTCGACATCAACGGTTTGTGCGCCAGACCCCATACCACTGCTGACTGCGCAACTGAATTTGTTTATTTCAGGGTACTGCTTCATTTCTTCACGAAGTACTTCCGAAATTTCAAATATCGAGCGTTCGCGTTGGTAACTCTTGTTGCAGACAACAATCATTGAAATCTTGTTGTTTGTTGTCGATGAGAACAGCGTGCTTATGCCTGCGTCCTCATTGGCGCCTGCTGAAGTTGACAGCATCTTGATTTCAGGAACAAGTTCATAGAATCTTGATTCGAGTTTGCGGGCTGTCTTCAGTGTCTCTTCAATGCGTGTGCCACGTTGTAGTTCTATCTTCACTGTCACACGGCCGTTATCCGACTGTTGCATGAAGTCGGTACCGATGCATCCGAATATTGCAGGCAGGAGCGATAGCAGGAAGAATCCAGTGATGCAGGCCAATGCTGTTTTCTTGTGTGTCAAGCAGACACGCAACAGGTTGGCATACAGTGCATCAATCTTGTCAAGCAGTTTCACGACAGTGTTGTCGTACGACCATTTCTTTTCAACTGGCTTTATCTCCATCAGTTTTCCGTTCTCAACGACCATTTTCTTGCCCTTGAGCATTACCGAAGCAAGCATAGGGGTAAGTGAGATGGCCACTGTTGTTGATGTACATACTGCTATGGTTACAATCCATCCAAGTTCCTTGAACAGGATGCCAGCCATACCGCCCAGCATTGTCAGCGGAACAAACACGGCCACAATTACAAGCGTGGTTGCGATAACTGAAATCCAGACCTCGTTGGTTGCGTATATTGCCGCTTCGCGAGGGTTTGAACCACGGTCGATATGCTTTGTGATGTTTTCCAAAACCACAATGGCGTCATCCACAACCATACCGATGGCAATGGTGAGGGAGCAGAGCGATATGATGTTGAGCGAACTGTCGACAACCAGCAGGTATATGAAGGCTACAATCAGCGCGATTGGGATTGTCAGGCCGATGATAACTGTCGCACGCCAGCGTCCGAGGAAGAAGAGCACAACCAGCACCACAAACAGCAATGCGTACATGATTGATTCCGCAAGTGAGTAGATGGCATTCTCTATTTCCTCTGATGAGTCGTAGATGATGTCAATCTTCACGTCGGGAGGCAAGGTCTTTTGCAGTTTTTCCATCTCGTTTCGCACTTCCTCGCAAATCTGAACGGTGTTTGCGCCAGACTGCTTGGTGATCATCAGGCGGACACCTTCGCGTCCGTTGATTTTCTCGTCAAGCGAAAGGTCCTTGATGGTATCGCGGACTGTGGCAATGTCGCGGACGAATATCTGTTTGCCTGATGCCGTCGTTGTCACCACGATGTCGTTGATTTCGGCACTTTCGGCATACTCGCTTCGTACTTGCAATGCGTATTGCTCTTTCTCCATTTTCACGTTGCCTGACGACATGTTCAGGTTGTTTGAACTGATGGCTTGGCCAACAAGTTCCAACGGAATGCCGTAAGCATCGAGTTTCTCTTGGTCAATGTCGACATAAACGTAGCGCGAAGGTTCACCTGACATTGTGATGTTGCCTATGCCGTCAACGTGGTTCAGTTGCGGTATCATTTCGTCATCAACAATCTTCTCAAGTCCTGAGTAGCTTTCGTTTGCCGTGATAGCATACTGCATAATAGGCATTGCGCTTGAACTGAATTTGAAGATGAATGGTGTGGCGCACCCAGTAGGCAGGTTGTCCTTCACCATGTCAATGTAGGAGCGGACATCGTTCACTATGTTGTCGATGTTAAGGCCCCATTCAAATTCCAAGGTTACAACTGAAATGTTATCTTTCGATATTGAGTTCATTTCCTTCAGACCATCGACAGAGTTCAGGGTGTTTTCCATCACCTTTGACACGTTGGTCTCGATTTCACTTGCGTTGGCGCCTGCATACGTGGTCATTACCATTACGTACGGAGGGTCCATTTCAGGGAATTGGTCGATTGGCAACTGCTTCAGTGAGAAGAGTCCAATCACCATTACAGCAACAAATATCAATGCTGTTGTAACAGGTTTGTTAATCGCTGTCTTATATATAGCCATTGCTAGTCTCTTTTATTACATTGATTCACTGTTACTTATTTTACAATGTCAAGTTGTACGCCGTCAATCAGGTGACCTTGGCCTACAACCACCAATTCATCGTTTTCCTTAATCTTGTCGGAAATGATTTCGATTTTGTCGTCAAAGCGTTGGCCCATCTTTACATCAATGCGTTTCGCAAATCCGTTGTTATTGATGAAGATGTAGCGGTCGTTTGAGCCGATGGTCTTGAGCACTGTCTGGTAAGGCACGATTATTACGCTCTGTCTGTTAAGTGGCATTGTGGTGCGCACGAACATGCCTGGACGCAGCTTGTCGCTTTTGTTGTTGATCTTGATTTTAGTCTGGAATGTGTGGCTTGCGGCATCGATGGTAGGGTGTACAATCTCTACTACGGCCTTGAATTCTTCGTCAGGATAGATTTCCGACTTGAGTGTCAGTTCCATGCCTGGCTTTACGTGCGGGAAGTATGATTCTGGTATGTTTATGTATGCCTTAAGCACATTTATCTGTGTCAAAGTCAGTATGGCGCCGCCACCGTAAAGTTCGCCGTCTTCATAGTTCTTTGCAGATATGCTTCCTGCGAATTTTGCTTTCACGTATGTGTTTTGTTGCAGGAAGTCTAGGTTCTGCTTTGCTTGCTCGTAGCCAACTTTGGTCTGGTCGTATGCTTGTTGCGACACGTTTCCGCTCTCTTTGAGGGCGTCCATGCGTTGCATTTCAACAGTCAGGTTGTCAAATGTGATTTTTGCAGTCTTGTATTGAGTCTGGTCAAGGCGTACAAGGTCTTGGCCCTGGCTTACCTTGCTGCCGACTTCGACAAATATGTGCTCGATTGTTCCTGTCAATGACGGAGCGATGTTCATTGTCTCGTAGCCTTCGAGAGTTGCTGACACTTCATATACGCGGTCAACTTCCGTCTTTTGCAGTTTTGCTACTTTTACTTTTTCGATGCGGGTAGTCTCTTCTTTTTTCGACTCTTCTTTGCAGCTATATGTAGCGAATGCTACGCATGCAATAACCGCGAAACTGATTAACTTTTTCATTTCCATTGATGTGATTTGTTTATCTGATGTTATTTGTTGTCGTTGTTGAGTAACTTCTCAAGTTCAATCTGCGCTGTTACAAGTTCCATAAGAGCCTGTACGTAGCTGCTTTGAGCCGAAATGAGGTTTGTGCCCGCATTGGTGACTTCAAGGCTTGATGCCACGCCTTGTGAGAATTTCTCTGTTGTCTTGTCAAACACGCGTTGCGTAACTTCCGTGTTTTGGCGTTGAGCCTCATAGCTTTCGAATGCCGATGCCAGGTTGTATCTCAATTGGTTGTGCTGTACTAGAAGTGCATCACGTGTGTTGTCCATGTTGTTTTGTTGTTCTTGTCTGTTGATTTTAGCCTCTTTGAGGGCATTCCATTTGTTGCCGCTTGAGAAGATTGGAATTGATACCGTTGCACCAATCATGTTTGGCGGTGTCAAACTGAAGCCTTTATCGCCAATGTATTTTACAACAGAGTGTTGATAGTAAGCACTTACTGTCAATGCATGATTCCATTTTGCAAGGTCAACTTGTTTGTCGCTTAATTCGAGATTTTGCTTCAGTAACTGGTAATCGTAGTTGTTTTCCAAAATAAAGTCGTCGGTAAGTAAGCGCATTGCCATTTCGACATTTAATAGTTCGTCAATTGTCTGCGACAACTCAATTTTTGTGTTTACGTCAACGCCTAATTGTAAGCGCATTGCATTGTAAACCATTTCAAGTGAGCGTTTTGTCGAATTAATGCTTGTTTCCATTGAAAGAACCTGCACGTTGAGTTTGTCAGCATCTATTTGTTCTGATACACCGACATTTACTGCACTTTGTGTTGATTCCAGCAGTGTTTTCATATTTTCAAGATTCTTGTCCAACAAATCCATGGTTTGTTCCATAACCAAGGCAGAATAGTATAGACTCATCACTTGATTGCGTATGTCTTGTTCCGATTTTTTTTCGGAAATCTCTGTCATTTCAAGAGCTATTTTGCTAATCTGAATGGCGATTATTTGTGCACCGCTTAATGCAATTGCTGCTTGTACGCCAAATGTGGCGGTTGTTGGCATTGTCATTCCGCCAGCACCTTCACTTGCTTCTTGTGAGGCGGCATTCATTGCGGCAAGTGCATTGGCAAAGTTTGTATTGCCGTCTTGTGCTAGTGCGGAAAATAGTGGTCCAAAAGAATCCATCACATTACCGCCTGCACTGAAACTCATTTTGTATCCACAATAATTGGAGTACCCTATTGAGCCAGTGACTTGTGGCAAAACAGTTGATATTGCTTCCCATCGTGCGGCTTCCGCCTTCTTTACGTCGAGTGACGCGTTCTGCATTGTGAAGTTGTGCTCAACGGCATAGTCTTGTGCCTCTTTGAGCGATAGTGTCAATGTGCCTGATGCTGTGTCAGCCTTGACAGTTTCGGGTGTGGCTGTGTCAGCCTTCGCCAATGATGCTGTGGCTGTGTCTTGTGCTACGTTTAGTGAGTCAGCTGGCTCTTGTGCAAAAGCCGCTTTCCCTAAAAGCGTTGCCAAAACAATGATTGTTAGTTTGCTTTTCATCTTACATATATTAATTAGTGTTTAAATATTCTCGTTGCTTATGCGTCTCTCAATGTCTTCCATTGCCTTTATGCCTTTGGCCGTACTTATGCCCCTGAAAAACGACAGATACACGGTCTTTATTACTTCCTTGTGGTCGAGCTTTCGCTCGTTCATCAGTTTTATCGAGAAATCGAAATATTCTTCAATCATCAGGCAGGCTATCTCTATGTTCAGTTTGCTGAAGAAATACCCGTTGTTGATGCCGTTGTTGAATATCGCCTCAAGAAGCATCCTGTTTTTTGCCTGGCTTTTGGCCTTTATGTTTTCAAGTATGGGGGCATAGTACTTGTGCAGGTCTTCAAACAATATAGGGTTGATGTCTTTTGTCTCATTGTGCCTTATCACGGCAAACTCAAACATTACCTCATATATGTTTGGAGTGCTTTCAAGCACTTTTTCCTTCCTTTCAACATCATCGGTTATAATCTTGAGCAGACACGATTCAATCAGAGTGTCCTTGTCCTCAAAGTTCTCGTATATCGTACGCTTCGACATACCTAACGACTTCGCGATTTCATCCATTGTTACACTTTTGAAACCTTTATTTCTGAACAAGTCTTCTGCGCGTTCAAGTATGCGTTCCCTTGAGTCCATTATCTGCTCATTTTTTTTATTAAGCCGCAAAAGTAGAAAACTTTTACATGTCAAAAAGTTTTCTTGTGCAAATTATTAAAATACCTTTATCAACAGGCTGATTTTATCGATTAGTGTTATGTGAATGAGGTTGAAAATCAACATTCTATTTTATAGGCTTGTTTTACCGAAACGTTTGCGCGAAACGGTCGCAAATCTTCAACTTAGACAGCCATTCGCACGGCCGCAAACGCGGAAAGTTTTCGCTTTTAGGTAAGGTATATTGCGCAATATATACGTTTTGACAGGAAAATGTCTGCCGAAAATGAACAAAAATCAATGCCGTTTGTTATTCAGTCGTCAACCATAAATTGTAGCGCTATGTTATCTAAAATTGTTACAAAATCCCTGGCTTTTGGGACCAAGACTATTCAGGGCAAGCTGCTTCGCGTCATACTGCCCATTGTCGGCATCCTTTTATTTGTGATGATGATTGTCAGTTACAGGCTGACGGTCAACACTCAGAACAATACATCTAAACGGTATGTTGTTGAGATTGCCAAGCGTAGTTCTGTTGAAGTGTCGTCAAAACTGGATGCGTTACGTATCGAACTTGAAAGCATTGCCGACAGGCTGGAACTAAAGTCAATGGTGTGGGCAGATATGCAGGATTTCCTTGCCCGTCAGTTCATTCGCGACTCTTCAATGTACAGTATGCTGTTTGTGGTTATGCCTGACGGCGAATATTATGTTGCGGGTAAGGGCCTGATTGAAGGTA
>CALABN010000199.1 GCA_937885735.1 uncultured Bacteroidota bacterium
CGCCACGCATTGCCGAAGCGGTTATTGCGCTCACCTCGTCCCCCACTCCAGCGCGCCGAGCCAACTCGTCAATGACTTCGGTCTGTATCAGGGTCGAATCCATATCGAAGCATATAAGGCGACGATTGCGACGGAATACGTTATCTTCCTGGAATGCAATGTCCAAGTCGCTACCGCTTGAAATCCGCATAAAGTCTGATTTCATCTTCTTCAAGTCGACAGGCGTGCCACGTACCGACACCTCAACAACCGCTTTCGACTGCGGTTCAACGTCGTCGATTGGCGTACGTCCCGACAGACGGCTGATTGCATCAATGTTAAGTCCTTGTTCGGCAATTACGGCTGTGACTTTTGCCAGATGCCCCGCCGTCAGCCTGTGAGAAATCATAGTGACAATGAAACGTGGCTTGCCTTGATGCGCCACCCATTCGGCATACCGTTCGGCAGGGATAGGTGTAAACTTGACATTCACGCCAAGTTCGTACGCCTTGAAAAGTATGTCTTTCAAGATTGGCGACGAGCCAGCCTCTTCAGGCACTTCAAACAGTATTCCAAGATTCAGGTCATCGTGGATAACCGATTGTCCGATATCGAGAATGTTGATATCGTACTGCATAAGAATGTTTGTCAACGAGGCTGTCTGGCCAGGTTTGTCGGGGCCTGACACGTTCAACAAGATTATTTCATTCGACTTTTTCATTTTTGGCAATCTTTTTATCGGACAGTAATGTGAATGCATTTAGTTTGAGTCTCGAGCAAGACATAGCAACGACCTTCTTCCTGCATCTCAATCAGCGTGCGCAAAAGCAAGTTACGCAAACGATATGAATATATGGGCTCCGTTTCACCTTTGGGGTAGAAACAAGTCTGCGCCACATCGAACGACAGGCCGAAATAATGCGACGTCTTGTTTTGGGTGGCGTTAATGTTGTTCTTGCGCAAGCCAATCTGGTCGGCTTCGGTACGCAAAACTGACGACAACTGGAACCTGTAGTCTTCAACGTCAAGTTCTTTTAGTGTCTTGAAAAAACGACGTCCCAGTTCGTCAAGGAAATCAACAGCCTCTTTTTTGAGATACGGCATTGAATATGTGAGTGTCGGCAACTCGTAATACTTGCTGTCGTGCACTTCACGCAAACCATATTTCACAATGTTGCCATACTTGTCGTCAAGCATAGCCTGATGATTCTTGAAAGGTCTGTCGAGTCCGTTTGCGCGGGCCACCTCAAGATGATACTCGTTGTTGTAGCGACGCAAGGCCTTCATTTCCCTTGCCGTCAATTCAGACACCGACACATCGTCAATGGACTTTCTCTTATGAAACGCGTCGGGCAGATGCTTGACTGCCACTATCACTGCTATTGGAATAAGCAAAACTGGCAACACCCGTCTCCACGCAATCTTTCGCTTCTTCTTTTTGGCTGTAACTGACATACCTGTTATTTAATTGTCGCACGCAAATATAATAGGTGGCATTGGTTTTTGCCATCTGCCAACGTTTCTTTTTTATTTTGACGAAACTGTCGCCACTCCTTTGGCATAGGACAACTTCGCTTCCCTATATTTATACATTGTCTTTGACGTCCAATAGGTAATGAAATACTGCAACGCCACCGACAGTGAGCCAAACACCAGCATCAGCGTCAGCAAACTGCCTGTTGTCAACTGCACTCTGGCTATCTGACTGATATAGTCAATGATATTCGCCGAATCTTTCCATATCAGCCATCCGAAAATCAATTCCGACAAAAGAAGAACCGCTGTGGCAAACGTAGAAACGGCATGCAGATTCTTGCGCAAACGTTTTTTGCTCAACACTGTTCCTGCATAGCGCAATGAGTAGTAATTGCCTGCCAAAATTCCCAACAGGAAGTTTGACACTGGTACGCCAAGCATTATGCCCAAAAGCAATATCGACATAAACACATATACAATGATGAGCACCCGCTTGCGGGCCAAATAAAATGGTTTGGGCGACAGCAGGACAACATCAATCAATACTCCCAAAGCCATTCCGCAACAGCCGATGGCAATGGCATACATCCTTGTCGTGAAAAACAAGGCCACCTCGTAACTTATTATTGTCAAGACAATTGGAATAGGCATCTTGTAAAAAACGAAACTAAAAACCTTGCCGTTGATGCAGACAGCGTCGAGCACAATACCTACTATAAAAAACAACAATGCCCAAAACAGGTTGTAGTTGCTGTTTATGACAAAAAGCGAGTAGTACCATCCAGACAGGAATCCCGCAACTGGCATCAAAAGTGCCAATACGCCAATGCTGGCTTTCATTTTAAGGTCTATTGCCGATTTCGCCTTCTTCATAGACGCAAAGGTAAGGTATTTTACACTGAATGTTAACCCACTGACAATTCATATATTATATTTGCCTAAAAAAAGAAGTTATGTCAATAGGTACGCTTATCGCCTTGATTATTGTAGGCATTGTAACAGGTGCAATATCAGGCATTTTGGGAATTGGTGGCGGAATCATAATGGTTCCCGCAATGGTCTATATTTTAGGATTCTCGCAACAACAGTCGGTGGCCACAAGCCTTGCCGTTATGTTGCCTCCTGTCAGCATTTTTGCGGTAATAAACTACTACAAGGCTGGCTTTGTCGACGTCAAATCGGCACTTGTCATAGTATGCGCGTTTCTAATCGGAAGTTACTTTTCGTCAAAAATCGCAATAAATCTTCCTGAATCTGTCATCAAAAAAGGATTCGCCATATTGCTTGTGATTGTGGCTGTTAAAATGTTCTTTGGAAAATAGTCAAAAAAAAAGCGAGCCGCTTTTCAGCCAACTCGCCCACAACTATATACCACGTAATAACCACTAAACTTTCAATTCCGTCGGAATCAAACTCGTTTAATTCCCTTTTGCGATGCAAATGTATTCAAGATATTCACAAGTGCCTAAAAATCAATTTTATTCGAACGTTTGCATAATCACAACTTAACAATAATCAATTAGTTCAATTTGTTATGAATCTAAACTTTACGCTATTGCAAACGATAAGCAGAAAAAGTTGCATTTTGGATTGATTTTTGCATTACACACCTCAAAAAAAAACTCATTATGGAAAGCAAAGACACATACGAACTGCAGATGAAAGTCCGCGACTACGAGTGCGATATGGAAGGCATAGTAAACAATGCGGTGTATCAAAACTACTTTGAGCACACACGCCACGAAATGTTCATAGAGCGAGGCCTGAACTTTGCCG
>CALABN010000200.1 GCA_937885735.1 uncultured Bacteroidota bacterium
TTAGCTCCTCTTCGGTCCCTGGCCATAGCACTATGCCATCCTTAGGTCAAAAAATGAATTTATAGAACCCACCTTAATTGTTTAGAACATGAAGAAAGCATTGATGATATTGACCAGGCAATCGACGCTTTGGCTTCGGGGCAGTTCAATGTGGAACAACGGCCTCTGCTTGAGTTGATGCCTCAAATTCCTGAAATAGGGCATCCATTTGCGATGAACGAAATCACAGTCCACAAGTGTGACAGTTCAAGCATGATAGTCATTCATACATACATAGATGACAAATATTTGGCAAGTTATTGGGCTGACGGATTGATAATTGCCACGCCAACAGGTTCCACGGCCTATTCAATGAGCGCTGGCGGGCCAATATTGTCGCCTACGTCGCAGAATATTATCATTACGCCTATAGCATCTCACAATTTGACTGTTCGCCCGCTTGTCATTCCCGATTACAGTACAATCAGGATAGTTGTGGAAAGTCGTGAACTGAATTATATGTTGTCAGTTGATTCCACTTCGGTTGCATTGAACAATCCTACGGAAATAACCATTCGCAAGTCGGACCGTGTCATTAGTGTCATCAAGTTTGATGGGCACGGGTTTTTCTCAACCTTGCGTAACAAGTTGATGTGGGGTGTCGATAAAAGGAATTGAAATCGTAAGTAATATAATAACAGTAAAATAACCCAATTTACATAACTGCTTTTCGGACTTGAAAACAAGGCATTTGTCAACAATAGTTTGCGGTTGCCGTAAAAAAAAGAGAAGGATTAAGCCAATAATGAAATAATTCTTATTTTTGACCTCGTTGTAAAAATGTATTTTGCCACTACTATGAAGCGATATATATTATTCATTTTAGTCTTGGCGTTTGCCATTCCAGAAATGACATTTGCGCAAGCAACTCGTTGGAAAAGAACTCGTTATGAACTCGTCGGAGGCTTGGGTGTTTCAACGTTTGTTGGTGAGTTGGGTGGCAAGGATGGTGGTAACGGTCACTTTATGTCAGATTATGATTTTATGTCACAACGCTTTGTGTTTCAAGGAGGTATGCGATATAAGATTCTCAATCCATTGGCTGTCAAAGGTACATTGTCTTATGCAATGTTGGCAGGCAACGACAACAAGACAGATGAAGTCTATCGACGTGACCGAAACTTGAGTTTCCGTACAAATCTTTGGGAATTAGGCGTTCAGTTGGAATATTCAATCATCCCTGAACCAATCAACTACAGGTCGCATCGCCGTCGTAAGTTTACGTGGCGCAGTCTGTTGAATATCAATACTTATGTCTTTGCAGGTGTTTCGGCATTCTACTATAATCCAAAGGCAAAGGATGACGGTCCTGACGGAACAGGCAAATGGGTGGCATTACAACCATTGGGCACTGAAGGTCAAGGTTTAATGGAAGGTCGCAAGAAATATAAACGCATTGCTATGGCATTCCCATTCGGAGTCGGCTTCAAATATGCCCTTACACGCACAATGGGTATTGGCCTTGAATTCGGGCCGCGTTACACCACCACCGATTATATCGACGATGTAAGCACAACTTATGTTGACAATGACTGGCTGGCAAGCAAAAACCCTCAGGCGGCACGTTTGGCCGACCGAAGCATTAAGACAAATGATGAAAATGACCCGTTGCCAAACTCTAAGGCCCCAGGTGTAAGCTGTTATGGACCAGGTGACCAACGAGGTGAATCAAAATACAACGATTTTTATATGTTTACAGTCGTAAACGTTACCTATAAACTGAAAACAGGCAGAAACGGTTTACCTAAATTCTAACGTGTAGGTTTGATAGTTGTGAATGAAAAGGTTAATGCTTAATCGAACTGCTATTGTCGCAATCTTGTTGTTGCTTTCATTCGGTGCGTCAGCACAGAGTTGGAGCAAACGTAGGTATGAATTGCACGCAGGTGTAGGTTTGACTAACTTTATGGGCGATATCTGTTCTCCAAAAAAGTCCGAAATGCCAGTGTGGGTGGTGCCTTTCCGTACAACAGGCTACGTTGCCGATGGTATCTTGAAATACAACATTAAAGGTCGCCATTTTGGTAGCGTCAGCGTCAATATGGGTTATATGGGCGCTCGTGAGACTGTCGAGAAACGGGCAAATTACTACTATCGTGATGGCATTGCGTTCAAGTCGTTCTTTACTGAAATTGCTGGGCGCTATGAGTTCCAGTTTATTCAGGAAAAGAAACACCGTACGGTTTATCGTAAGTTGGGTCAGACAAAAATGCGAAACTTCACTATGCCATCTTACTTGTTTGTCGGCGCAGGTGGCATCTTCAATGTTGGTAATTTCCTGTGGAACGACTTCGAAGGTGATATAAAAGGTAGTGACCGTTATAAAGAGACATTTTGTAATGTGGCACCTGTGGTGATGGGTGGCTTGGGTTCAAAAGTACGTTTGAACAGAAGTACGTATGTTGGTATTGAGGCTGGCTGGCGTGTGGCTTTCAATGATGGCATAGATCATTGCAAAGGCAAGGATAATCCAGTCAAGGACCATTGGGTTTTTGGTGAATGGATTGACCAATACCAGTTCATTACTGCAAGTATTGTATTTACTATGAGGGAAAAACGCAATCACGCGCCTTATTTCAAATCAATCAGGAGGTAGTCAATGCAATTCCGCTTCCGTTTTTTCCTCATTTGTATTCTGTGTCTTTTCTCTTCAATTATATCTTTTGCACAGAAAACACCTAATGGTGAAGTTGGACTGCAGTTGGGTGGT
Organism: uncultured Bacteroidota bacterium; assembly: GCA_937885735.1. The sequence goes on from CALABN010000200.1 coordinate 2,750, forward strand.
GTCTATTATTTAGGCGACCTGAACAAGGTGCCTTTTAAAAGCACAAATCTGTCAGTAGGGGGATTTTACCGTCATAATTTCAATTATCGTTTTTCAGCCAAGGGAGTGCTTTCTTATGCAAAGGTTGGTGCATCGGATTCAACTCATAGCAATCCATATCAGCGTCAGCGAAACAATTCATTCAAGCGCCCTTGCTTTTCGTTTAACGCTATGGGTGAGTTCAATTTCTTGCCTTTTGTTGTGGGTGACAAGAAAAGGCCATATACCACATACTTGCAAGGTGGAATAGGAGTGAATTTTTTTCCTGATGACAGCAAGTTGGAAAAATTTGTGCTGGATATTCCGTTTGGCTTTGGCGCAAAATTCAATACTACGGGAAAATTTGTCTATGGCGCTGATTTCCTTATGATGAAAACCTTCAGTGATAATTTCGACTTTGTGTCATCCAACACGACGGAGAAAAACAAGATGAAGCAGAAATATTCATCAAGCAATATGGATTGGCTGTCGTATTTTGGAATTTATTTGTCTTATAGAATAGATTATCCGCAGAAATGTCCTACGTTTGACTAAATTTGCGCGGATTAATATAGGTGGAATGTCTTTAAAGGATGATATAATCAAGGAACGTTTGCCCAAGCATATAGCCATCATTATGGATGGCAACGGACGTTGGGCAAAGCAGCAAGGCAATGCCCGCATTTTCGGCCATAAAAGTGCAATCAAGGCTGTCCGTGATGTTTGCGAGGGATGTGCCGAGTTGGGCGTAGGCTATCTTACCCTGTACGCATTCTCAACAGAGAATTGGAACCGTCCTAAAATGGAGGTTATGGGTTTGATGGATTTGTTAATTTCCACAATAAATTCCGAGACTCAAACACTAATCAACAACAATATTCGTTTAAATGCCATTGGCCGACTTTCAGATTTGCCTGAAAAGGTGCACGCAAATCTCAAGGAAGCCATTGACAAGACAAAAAACAACACAGGCTTGACTTTGACATTGGCCTTAAGTTATAGTTCTAAAGTTGAGATGGTAGAGGCAGTGCAAAATATTGCCAAGAATGTTTTGGAAGGGAAAATTAAGCCGGAGCAGATTGATGATAGTGTAATAGACAATAGTCTTTACACGTCTGATATGCCAGATCCTGATTTGCTCATCCGTACGAGCGGAGAACTACGAATCAGCAATTTCCTGTTATGGCAGTTGGCTTATTCGGAATTGTATTTCACCTCTACATTCTGGCCTGATTTCGATAAGGAGGAACTTTACAAGGCGATTGTCGACTATCAGCAGAGAGAACGCCGTTTTGGCAAGACAAGCGAACAGTTGGGGTAGATATTTGAATTTTAATTGTAGATGGGAAAGAAAATTATAGTTGCGGTTGTTCTGACATTGAGTTTTGCTATGTCATTTGCGCAATCTGCAACCGACAGCGATATAAAGATTGACTATTCACGTCCAAAAACCTACGAGATAGGTGGCATATCTGTATCAGGCGTAAAATACCTGAACGAGACCACTCTTATTAACTTGTCCGGGTTGCAGGTTGGACAAAAGATTGAGGTGCCAGGCGATGCCATTTCCAAGTCGTTGAACAAACTTTGGAAACACGGATTGTTTGGTGATGTCCAGATTTATGTGACTAAAATCGTCGATGATAAAATTTACCTCAATTTTTATCTGAAAGAACGTCCACGTCTGTCAAGAGTGGAATTTACGGGAATATCAAAATCACAGGCCGAGGATTTGCAGGACGAGGTGAAGTTGGTGCGTGGCGTGCAGATTACCGACGATATGATCAGTTCGGCTTGCAAGAAAATTAAGGAATTCTACATCAAGAAGGGCTTCCACGATGTAAAAGTCGACGTGAAGCAGGATGAAGATACTATGATGGCTAATACGGTCATTGTTCGTTTCGACGTGACGAAAAACAGCAAGGTAAAAATCAAAAGCATCAATATTGAAGGCAATGAGGCTTTATCTGACGGCAAGTTGCGCAGGTCAATGAAAGGAACAAAACAAAAATGTTGGTACAACATTTTCCGCTCTTCAAAATACATTGAGGCTAAATACGACGAGGACAAGGACAAGTTGATAGCCAAGTACAACGAACGAGGTTATCGTGATGCCGCAATTGTTTTTGATACGGTCTATCGAAATGAGGATAACACATTCAACATCGACATCAAGGTGAATGAAGGCAACAAATATTATTTCCGCAATATCGAATGGGTTGGTAATACAAAATATCCGTCGGAATTGTTGGCTCAGCAACTTGATATCAAGAAAGGCGATGTGTTTGACCAGGCCAATCTTGAAAAACGATTGAACCAGGCTGAGGACGCCGTTTCTGCACTCTATCTTGACCGTGGCTATTTGTTCTTTATGGCAATTCCAGTTGAAGTACAGGTGGAAAACGACTCTATCGACTTGCAAATCAGAATCAGAGAGGGCAAACAGGCACGCATCAACAATGTAGTCATTTATGGAAACGACCGTACAAACGAGCATGTTATCCGTCGTGAGATATGGTCCCGTCCAGGCGACTTGTTCAGCAAGACCGACATCACGCGTACAATCCGTGAATTGGCAAGCCTCGGCTATTTCGACCCTGAAAAACTTGATGTGAAGCCTATCCCAAATCAGGCAGAAGGTACTGTTGATCTGGAATATACCGTGGTGGAACGTGCGTCTGACCAAATTGAGTTGTCTGGTGGCTGGGGTGGCGGTATGGTAATCGGTACATTGGGCTTGTCGTTTACTAACTTCTCTTTGCGCAACATTACGAATTTAGAGTCATATAGCCCACTGCCTTCTGGTGATGGACAGAAACTGTCAATCCACGCACAGACAAGCGGCAAGCATTATCGTTCGTTGAGTTTTTCATTTACGGAGCCTTGGCTCGGTGGACGCAAGCCGAACTCGCTTTCCATATCTTTCTATCATACTGTAAGGTCCAGCTCTAATGTGTATAAGTCGGGTCTTGATCAGTTTATGAAGATTACAGGTGGCTCTGTTGGCCTCGGTCGTCGTCTTGAATGGCCTGACAATTATTTCACGCTATACAACGAGTTGAGTTATCAACGTTACAATATCAAGAACTACGCCATCTTGTCTGAATTTTCAACAGGTGTGTCAAATAGCTTGAGCCTTACAACGGTTATTGGACGTAATTCTCTAGACCAACAGTTGTATCCTCGTCGTGGTGCTAATATTTCGTTGTCAATTCAGTTGACCCCACCATATTCGTTGTTCCGCGAAAGGTGTTTCTGGGAGCTCAACAATAGTGAGAAAAAAGCGCTTGACAATTCTGCTGCTGTTAGAGAGGAAGAGGCTCGCCGTAAATATAGCCTGATAGAGTTCCATAAATGGAAATTCAAAGCCGACTGGTTCAATGCCATCTATGGCAACTTGGTTCTTCGTACGAATTTTGAGTTTGGATTGCTCGGATATTACAATAGTAGATGGGGTTATTCACCGTTCGAGTCGTTCCAGTTGGGTGGCGATGGTATGCAAGGTGGAAACTACTATTATGGATACGATGTGATCCCATTGCGAGGTTACGACAATGGTAGCCAAGGAAATGGCTCTCTTACCGCTCGTCCTCAAGGCAATATTTACCAAAAACTGTCTGTGGAGTTGCGTTACCCATTGGTGATGAAGGAGTCGGCAACCATTTGGGCTTCCGCATTCTTTGATGCAGGTAACTCTTGGTACGAGTTGAAAGACTACAATCCATATAGCTTGTATCGTTCGTCTGGAGTAGGAATTAGGTTCTACTTGCCTATGCTTGGCTTACTTGGCCTCGATTGGGGATATGGTTTCGACGAAAATCCGTGGAATCCGGGTTCCAACGGAAGCCAGTTCGCGTTTACAATCGGACAAGCCTTTTAATCAGATGTTTAACCAAAAATCATAAAGTTATGAGAAAAGTAATTTTTGTTGTAATGCTTGCAGTTTTGAGCACAACGGCTTTTGCTCAAAAATTCGCTTATGTTGATACTGATTATATTTTGAAAAACATTCCTGCCTATGAATCAGCACAGGAACAGCTTGAATTGATGTCGAAGGACTGGCAGTCTGAAATTGAGTCGAAATATGCCGACATTGAAAAAATGTATAAGGAATACCAGGCTGAAAAGGTGTTGCTTACTGAAGATATGAAGCAAAAACGTGAAGAAGAGATAGTCCAAAAGGAACGTCAGACTAAGGAGTTGCAGAAAAAGTATTTCGGCGCTGACGGCGATTTGTTCAAGAAACGTCAGGAACTGATCAAGCCTATTCAAGACGATATCTTCAATGCAATTAAGGATTTGGCCACATCTGGAGGCTATGCATTTATCTTGGATGCTGCTGGTGGCGCCACTTTCCTGTATTCCGATCCAAAATATGACAAGAGCGACGATGTGCTTCAAAAATTAGGCTACAAGAATTGATTTTCAACAACAATTGTAAATAATCATCTCTGTTTACCATATTGTAACTATTTTCATATATTTGCAGACATTCGAATTTTAATAAACAAAATAAGTAATGAAAAGAATTCTAACACTTGTTGCTGTAATGGCTTTGACCGCCTTCTCAACAATATCTAACGCACAAACACTTAAATTTGGTCATATAGATTCAGGCGAATTGTTGCAACAGATGCCTGAGCGTGAACAGGCCCGCGTTCAACTTGAGAAATATGCTAAGCAACTTGAGGACCAAATGGCTGCTATGCAGACTGAATTTGAAACCAAATATCAACAATATTTGGAACAAGCTGATTCTCTTCCTCAGGTATTGCGAGAGGCAAAGGAAAGCGAATTGACTGGCATTCAACAACGTTTCCAGGCATTTCAGCAAACTGCTCAAAAGGATTTGAGTGCTAAGGAGGGCGAACTTTTGCAACCAATCATTGACAAGGCTAAAAAAGCTATTGACGATGTTGCTGCAGAGAACGGTTTCATCTATGTGTTTGATATGAGTTCTGGTGCCATACTTTTCAATTCTGACCAAAGTGTCGATTTGTTGCCACTTGTCTTGAAAAAATTGGGCATTCAGTAATTAGCAAGAATAAAAGAAATGGCAATATCCAACGGTTATCGTTGGATATTGTTTTTTATACACGTGCCAAAATGAACAGCTATCCGATTGGAATATTTGATTCAGGATTGGGCGGATTGTCGGTTTGGAGGGAAATCCGTCGACAATTGCCTAATGAGGACGTGGTGTATTTTGCCGATAGTAGCCATTGTCCATACGGCCACAAGTCGCCTGACGAGATAATCGGGTTGGCCCACAACATCGTTGACGGACTGTTGTCGGTCAAATGTAAGTTGGTTGTGGTGGCTTGTAACACTGCCACGGCTGCTGCAATTGACAATCTTCGCCAATCGTACAAGATTCCTTTTGTTGGAATGGAGCCAGCTATCAAGCAGGCGGCACTTCATACAAAGACAGGCAAGGTTGGAGTCTTGGCAACCAAAGGCACTTTCGACGGACGTCTTTATAAGGCAACAAGCGAAAAATACACACAAAATATTGATGTGCTGGTTCAAGTCGGCGACGGATTGGTTGAACTGGTTGAGTCGAACGAATATAATACTGGCAAGGCTCTGCCGTTGTTGCAGAAATACATAGAACCAATGATTGATGGCAATGTCGACCAGATTGTCTTGGGGTGTACGCATTATCCTTTTTTCAAGTCTGCAATTGAGGAAATTGCAGGTCCTGCTGTGACGGTTATCGACCCCGCACCAGCAGTAGCCAAACGAGTCGGCGATGTTCTTCGAAGCGAATCGTTGCAGAATGAGAAGAAGCATAAGGGAAACGATTTGTTTGTTTCGTCAGGCAAGGTCGGACCTATGAAAAACC